>DATCSE010000049.1:0-5591 GCA_036568605.1 Burkholderiaceae bacterium
GCCAAACCCTTCTGCAGCACCAGCGCGCGGTCGGCGTGGGCGAGCACGCGGCGGTAGTCGCGGTCGACCACGATGGTGGCGATGCCGGTCTCGCGGATGGTGCCGATCACGCGCCAGATCTCGTCGACGATCAGCGGCGCCAGGCCCTCGGTGGCCTCGTCGAGGATCAGGCCCAGCGGGTTGGTGAGCAGCGCGCGGCCGATCGACAGCATCTGCTGCTCGCCGCCGGAGAGCTGGCTGCCGAGGTTGCTGCGGCGCTCGCGCAGGCGCGGGAAGAAGCCGTAGACACGCTCGAGCGTCCAGGCCCGCGCGCGGGTCGCACCCGCCGCGTCGCGCGCGGTCGCGATCAGGTTCTCCTCGACCGTCAGCGCGGTGAAGATCTGCCGGCCCTCGGGCACCAGCGCGAGGCCCTGGCGCGCGATGCGGAACGGCGCCAGGCCGCGCGTGCGCAGCCCGCCGACCTCGATCTCGCCGGCGCTGCTGCCGAGCAGGCCGAACAGGCACTTGACCGTCGTCGAGCGGCCCATGCCATTGCGCCCCAGCAGCGTGACGACCTCGCCGGGCCGCACGTCGAACGAGACGCCGAACAGCACCTGCGCGCGGCCGTAGCCGGCCTGCAGGTTGCGCACCGAGAGACAGGGATGGTCCATCGTCATGCTTGCTTGTCGTCTGCTTCAGGCGACCTCTTCGCCCAGGTACACCGCGCGCACCTCGGGGTGCTCGCGGATCTGGTCCGGCGTTCCGGTGACCATCACCCGTCCGTAGACCAGCACGGTGATGCGATCGGCCAGCGAGAACACCGCATCCATGTCGTGCTCGACGAGCAGGATCGTGTAGCGGCGCTTCAGCCCGCGCAGCAGCGCGACCACCGCGGCCGACTCCTGCACGCTCATGCCGGCCATCGGCTCGTCGAGCAGCAGGAACTTCGGTTGCGCCGCCAGCGTCATCGCGAGCTCGAGCTGGCGTCGCTGCCCGTAGGCCAGCTCGCCGGCCGGCACCTCGGCCTGCGCGGCGAGCCCGGCCGCGACAATCGCCTCGTCGGCGGCACGGCGCGATTCGACGTCGGCCAGCATCGGCTTCCAGAATCGCCACACGTGGCGCCGCGCCGCGAGCGCCGCCAGCACCACGTTCTCGAGAACCGTGAACTCCTCGAAGATGGCCGTGATCTGGTACGAGCGCAGCAGCCCGCCGCGCGCTCGCCGGTGCACCGGCTGCGCGCTGACGTCCGCGCCGTCGAACACGATGCGCCCCTGGTCGGCACGCAGCTCGCCGCTGAGCTGGTTGATCAGCGTGGTCTTGCCGGCGCCGTTCGGTCCGATCACCGCATGCAGCTCGCCGCTGCGGATGTCGAGCGAGACGTCGTCGGTCACGAGCAGCGCGCCATAGCGCTTGACCAGTCCCTCGGTCTGCAGCGCGGCCATCAGGCGCCCTCCTTCGCGTGCTTGACGGCCGCCACGGGTGACGCCGATGCGGCATCACGCAGCGTCTTCGGCCAGGCCCCCAGCAGCCCGACGATGCCGCGCCGGCCGACCAGCGCCATCACGACGATCAGTGGGCCGAAGATCGCCATCCAGTGCTCGGTCATGCCTTTCAGCACTTCCTCGAGGCCGAGGAAGACCAGCGCGCCGACGATGGGCCCGGCCACCGTGCCGATGCCGCCGAGCACGACCATCACGATCAGCTCGCCCGACACCGTCCACGCGAGCGTGCTCGGCGATGCGTAGGCGTTCAGGTTCGCGAGCAGGAGCCCGGCGACGCCGCAGATCGCGCCCGAGATCACGAACGCCACGAGCTGCAGCCGGCGCGCCTGCAGCCCGATCGCGTCGATGCGGCGCGCGTTCTGCCGCGCCGCGCGCAGCGCCATGCCGAACGGCGCGGCGCGCAGTCGCGCCATCCACACGGTCACCAGCGCGAGCACGGTCAGCGCGGTGCCGTACAGCGATGGCATCGTGCCGAGGTCCAGCGCACCGAAGCGGCTGGCCGCCGCGACAGGCAGCCCATCGTCGCCGCCGTAGGCCTTCAGGCTGACGAACACGAAATAGCCCATCTGCGCGAACGCCAGCGTGATCATGATGAAGGCCATGCCGGCGGTGCGCAGGCTGATCGCGCCGACCGCCAGCGCGACCAGCGCCGAGCCGCCGACGCACCACGCCAGGTGCCACCAGCCGTGGGCCACGCCGTGAAACGCCGGCAGCGCGACGGCATAACTGCCCAGCCCGAGGAACAGCGCATGCCCGAAGCTGACGAGCCCGCCGCAGCCCAGCGCGAGGTTCAGCGCCGAGGCCGCGATCGCGTAGATGACGATGCGCGCGAAGAACGACACCCAGAACGGCTGCGCGATCGCGCTCGCGACGAACGGCACCGCGGCGAGGCCGGCGAACAACACCCACACCGCAGCCGCGGCCGGGGTCGGGCGAGGGAGCGTCAAGCGAGTCATCTGGGCCTCCGTCAACCGTGCCGCGCCGGGAACAAGCCCTGCGGCCGCAGCGCCAGCACCAGCGCCATCAGCAGGTACACGCTCATCGAGGCCAGCGCCGGCCCGGCTGCGTCCGCCAGCGAGCGCTCGGCCACCTGGCGCAGCAGCAGCGGCAGGAACACCCGGCCCAGCGTGTCGACCAGGCCGACGATCAACGCCGCGTACAGCGCGCCGCTGACCGAACCGATGCCGCCGATCACGATGACCACCAGCGTGGTGATCAGCACCGGCTCGCCCATGCCCGACTGCACCGACAGCACCGGCCCGGCCATCGCGCCGGCCAGGCCGGCGAGCATCGCGCCGACGCCGAACAGCAGCGCGTTCAGCAACCCGATGTTGACGCCCAATGCCGCGACCATCTGCGGGTTCTGCGCGCCGGCGCGGATCAGCATGCCAACGCGCGTCTTGTGGATCAGCACGTACGACCCCAGCGCGACCAGCAGGCCGGCGCCGATGATCGCGAAGCGGTACGACGGGTAGCTGAACCCGAAGACCTCGACCGTGCCCTCCAGCACCTGCGGCACCTGCACGAACAGCGGCTGCGGCCCCCAGACCAGGCGCACGAGCTCGTTGAAGAACATCACGAGGCCGAAGGTCGCGAGCACATGGTCCAGGTGATCGCGCCGGTACAGCCGCGAGACCACCGAGACCTCGAGCAGCAAGCCCAGCGCCAGCGCCGCGCCCATCGCCGCCGCGACCGAAAGGGCGAACGAACCGCTCGCGCCGTACGCCACCGCGCCGGCGTACGCGCCCAGCATGTACAACGAGCCGTGCGCGAGGTTCACGAAGCTCATGATCCCGAACACCAGCGTCAGCCCGGCCGCGAGCAGGAACAGCAGCACGCCGTATTGCAGGCCGTTGAGGAGCTGCGCGAGCAGCAGCGTTGCGCTCATCTCAGCTGTTCCTCCACGGCGCCCGTTGACGGTCGACGCTCGGTCGTTGCAGGAGGGTGTGGCAGCACCATGACCACGGCGTTCAAAGCAGGCTGCATTGCGCCGCGTACGTATCCGCGTGCGCCGGCAGCGGCGTGCCGACCAGCTTCGTGACGATCTTGCCGCCGCCGTCGCGCGCGGTCTCGAAGGCGTAGTAGTTCTGGATCGGCATGTTGTTCTTGTTGAAGCGGAACGGCCCGCGCACCGACTTGAACTCGCTGCCCGAAGCCTTGACCGCCGCGGCGAGCTTCTTCGGATCGCCGCCGGCCTTGTGCAGCGCGACGTCCAGCAGGTTCGCCGCGTCGTAGCCGGCTGCCGCGTACAGGCTGGGCGTGCGCTTGTACTTCGCTTCGAACGCGGCGACGAACTTGCGGTTCTCGGGCGTGTCCAGGGCCGCGTCGTACATCGCCGCGCTGGTCGTGCCGACCGCGGCATCGCGCAGCGACGGCAGCGTCGTGCCGTCGACCGTGAACACCGAGTACAGCGGCAGCTTGGTCGAAAGCCCCGCCTGGCTCATCTGCTTGACGAAGTTGATGCCCATCCCGCCCGGGTAGAAGACGAACACCGCGTCCGGCTTCGCCGCCTGCAGCTGCGCGATCTCGGCCGAGTAGTCGGGCTGGTTGACCTGGGTGTAGGCCTCGTCGACGACCTGACCCTTGTAGTAGCGCTTGAAGCCGGCCAGCATGTCCTTGCCGGCCTGGTAGTTCGGCGCCATCAGGTAGACGCGCTTGATGCCGCGGTCCTGCGCGAACTTGCCCATCGCCTCGGCGGCGCCGTCGTTCTGCCAGGCCATCGAGAACAGGTTGGGCTTGCACTGCGCGCCGGCAATCGGCGACGGGCCGGCGTTGGTCGCGATCGCGACGACGCCCGACTCGGCCAGCCGCGGCAGGCTGCCCATCAGCACGTTCGAGAACGACAGGCCGACGATCGCATCGACCTTGTCCTTGTCGATCAGCTTGCGCACGATCTGCTGGCCGACCTCGGGCTTGAGCTGGTCGTCCTCCTTGACGACGTTGGCCGGCGCGCCGCCCAGCTTGCCGCCGAGCTGCTCGACCGCGAGCATGAAACCGTCGACCTGGTCCTGGCCGACCAACGCCTGCGGGCCCGACAGCGGCGCGACGAAGCCTATCGTCGCGGCCGACGTGGCCAGCGGCAGCGCGGCCAATGCAGCGGCAAGCGCGCAGGTGCGCGCGGTGAAGCAATCCATGTTTGTCTCCTGTGGAATTGAACGAATGGACGTCGTCAGTCCAGCTGCAGGTACACGCGGCTGCCGTCGACCTTGACCGGGTAGCTGCGCACCGCCTCGGTGACCGGCGCGCAGGTCGGCTGCCCCGAGCGCACGTCGAACTTGCCCTGGTGCAGCGGGCACTCGATCTCGTGGCCGTCGAGGAAGCCGTCGCACAGCCGGGCGTGACCGTGGGTGCAGAGGTTGTCGGTCGCGTAGATCGCGTCGCCGACCGTGTAGACCGCGATGTCGCGCCCGTCGACGAGGACGCCGGTCACGTCGTCGATCGGAAGCTCGTCGGTCGACATCGCGTCGACCCAGGTGGCGTTGGAGGTGCTGCTCATGGTCGTCGGCTCGCGTCAGATCGGGTAGATGATCGAGTTCGGGATCATTTCGCTGTCGTAGATGCACTCGCGCGACGCGAACTTCAGCCCGTCGGATGTGCGCACCACCGTGTCGAGGTAGCGGCCGACGTTGAACACGGTCGACGCATCCGACAGCTTGGTGCGGAACACCGCGTAGTTCGCCTCGCAGCGAAAGCGATTCGGCTCGGCGCCGCGCACGATGGGCGTGCCCACCACGTGGCGCTGGTAGTACGGGTCGTGGAACAGCGTCTCCTGGATGCCGTAGACGCGGTCCTTCAGCATGCCCTTGCTCGTGAACGACAGCGTCGCGAGCGGAAAGCCGCGCTCGTGGTTCTCGCGCGGCTGCAGCCGGTAGACGCAGTCGTCGGTGAAGAACTCCGGCCACAGGTCCCAGTTGCCGGAGTCGACCGCGCTCGCGTAGTCGGCATAGAGCTGGGTCAGTGCGAGCCAGTCTTCGAAGTTCAGGTTCGTGGCCATCGTTCAGAACCTACGTGAAACACCGTTCGCCCTGAGCCTGTCGAAGGGCGATCGAGGGGCACGCTGGGGCTTCGACAAGCTCAGCCCGAACGGGGTTGGAGGGTTGGCGCTGTGCC
>DATCSE010000050.1:0-2394 GCA_036568605.1 Burkholderiaceae bacterium
GAACCTGCCGACGCATCCGCAATTCGCCGCTGCTGCCGAACCGCCGCATCTGCGCGAGCTGCGCACGCTGCTCGAAGCGCGCTTCCTGCATGGGCACCTGGTCGAGCCGCGCGGCGAGACCCAGCTGCTGACCAGCAAGCGCGGCAAGCGCACGCTGCTGCGCGGCAAATTGAGCGAAGCGGCGCCGCCGGCCGCCGACGAAGCCGCGCGGCACGACCGCCTGAAGCACCGCTATGTCGCGATCGAGCGGCCGTTCCTGATCGAGCTGGGCGTCACGACGCCCGAGCACCAGCTCGTGCCGGCGATGGCACGCAAGTGGAAGCAGATCAACAAGTTCGTCGAGGTGCTGGACCATGCGCTGGACTCGACCGGGCTCGCGCAGCGCGAGCGCATCGAGGTGCTGGATTTCGGCGCCGGCAAGGGCTACCTGACCTTCGCGATGCACGAGCACCTGCACCACACGCGCGGCCTGCCGGCGCGGGTGACCGGCGTCGAGCTGCGCGAGGATCTGGTCGCGCTGTGCAACGGTGTGGTCGGGCGGCTGGGCCTGGACGGCCTGCATTTCGAGCACGGCGACGTCGGCAGCCATGCGGCCGAGTCCGTTGACATCATGGTCGCGCTGCATGCCTGCGACACCGCGACCGACCACGCGATCCACAAGGGCGTGCGCGCCGGCGCCTCGATCATCCTGTGCTCGCCGTGCTGCCACAAGGAGCTGCGCCCGCAGCTGCTGAGCCCGCATCCGCTGCGGCCCATCCTGAAGCACGGCGTGCACCTGGGGCAGGAGGCCGAGATGCTGACCGACTCGCTGCGTGCGCTGCTGCTCGATGCCTGCGGCTACGACACGCAGGTGTTCGAGTTCGTCTCGCTGGAACACACGAACAAGAACAAGATGATTCTTGCGGTGAAGCGCAGCAGCGCTGCACCGCACGAGGCCGACGCGCTGTGGCAGCAGGTGCGCGACGTCAAGGCGTTCTATGGGATTCGTGATCAGTGTCTGGAGACGCTGCTGTTGGCCGACCGCGGTGCGCGGCCCTCACCCCAGCCTTCTCCCGGAGGGAGAGGGAGTTAGATTCTGGGAGAGGGTGAGAGTCACGCGCAGGGCACGATCTTGAACTCGACGCGCCGATCGAGCGCGTCCACCACGTTGTCGGTGCCGCTGCCGACGATGTTCTCGCGCCAGCCCATCCCGCTGGGCTTGGTGCGGCCGTCCAGCACGGCCGCCTCGGCGGTCAGGCGCTGCCGGATCGCGGCGGCGCGCTGCAGCGACAGCGCGTCGTTGGTCTGCTCCGAGCCGGTGTGGCTGGTGTGGCCGATGATGTTCATGCAGGCCTTCGCGTTGCTGCTTTCCTTCGCGATCTGGCGCAGCCACATCGCATACGGGCCGCTGATCTTCGGGTCGGGCCAGAACTCGGTCTTGCCCGGCGCGAACAGGAACTTCACGCCGAGCTGGTTCGCGGCGATCCCGTAGGCGACGACCTTGCCGAACGCCTGCTCGGCCTCGGCATTGCGGCCGAGCTTCACGTAGTTCAGGTAGATGCCGTTGAGCACGCGCAGCTGCTCGCCGGCCGGCGTGCTCGCGGCAGCGCGGTATTGCGCCAGCGAATCGGGGTAGCGCTGCGCGTTGTACAGCGAGGTGGCGTCGCTGATCACGGTCGCGACCGCGACGCGCTCGAGGTAGTACGGGTCGCCGCGCTGACCCAGCGGCGTCGCGCTGGTGCGCACGTAGCCATCGCTCACCTGGTCTTTCACCAGCACCGGGCTGTCGGCGTAGTACGGCAGCGGCGTGTGGTCCAACCCCTCGTCGCGAGCGACGGCCGATGCCTGGGCGACGATCGTGCCGCTCTTCAGCTCGGTCAGCGCGAGGTTGATCTGCGAGGTGCCGCGAGCCGTCTGCGAACGGGTCATCGTGCCGGTCAGCAGGTACTGCGCCTTCGCGAGGTTGGCCTGCTCGAACGGCAGGATCTCGATCGACTCGAACTTGCTGGTCATGCGCTCGGTGACGCGGCGCTCGAGCAGCTGGGTCGCGTTGGTCTGCTGGCCGCTGCTCGCGTCCAGCATCGGGTCGAGCACGACGCCGCGTTTCGCAAGCTTGGACTCGACCTTCGCGAGGAACGCCGGCAGTTTCTGGGTCTGACCGACCAGGCCATCGGTGGCCTGCGCGACCGCTTCGTCGAACGGCAGCGCACTGGTCAGCGAGGTGGCCTGCGGTGCAGCGCAGCCGGCCATCAGCGCCGCGACAACCAGCATGGCCAGTGCTGCGATCACGATCCGCATCCGGATCGGCGTGGTCTCCATCTTGTGGTTCATCGGCACTCCTTGCGCAAGAACGCCGCTTCGCTGGCCGTCAGCGGCTCCAGCGAGGCCTTTTGCAGAATATCACTGCACTTCGCG
>DATCSE010000051.1:0-2632 GCA_036568605.1 Burkholderiaceae bacterium
TAGACATCGCGAAAGCCGGCCGGGCGGCCGAGCACGCGCGTGAGGTAGAGGCGCGACTGGCGCGCCGCTTCGCCGCCGAAGACCACGAAGTACAGGCTGATCGGATGCAGCACCCAGCGCGAGACGCGCCGGCCCGCGGTCAGCGCGATCCAGCGCATCAGCGCCAGCATGCGCGGGCTGCTGCGCTCGCGGGCCGAGGTCCAGTCCGCCGGGTCGGTGGCGCGATCGGCGGGCGTGCTCATCGCGGCGCCTCGCTCGCGGCCGATTCGAACTGGCCGGCCGCGGCGACGCGCTCGCCGCAGCGCACCTCGAAGGCCAGCCTCGTGGCAGCGTCATGGTTGCCGGCCGGGTCGGCCAGATGGATCTCGATGCGGTCGCCCGGCCGCACCGGCGCGAGGAATTTCGCATTCGACAGGCGCGGCGCGCTGCCGACGCGCTGCGCGAGCTGCGGGTCGGCCAGCGCCGCTTCGAGCACGTGGGCCAGCAGCGCCACGCCGGGCAGCAGCGGCTGGCCCGGGAAGTGCCCGGCAAACGCCGGGTGGTCGTGTGCGATCTGCAGCGAGACAGTGGACATGGTGATCGACGGTTCAACGCATCAGCCGGCGCGCCGCTGCGCCTCGGCCTGTTCGACGGCCCAGGCGGCGAACCGCGTCGCCGCCAGCTTGCCGGTGGGCTCGCGCGGCAGCGCCGGCACGTGCACGACCGGGCGCGGCAGGAACGCCGTGTCGACCCGCTCGCGCAGGGCCGCGACGATGGTCGCGGCCGGCACGTCGGGCGCGACGACGAACGCGGTCAGCCGCACGATGCCGGCCGCATCGGCGGCGTGATCGTCGGGCAGCCAGAACGCGCCGTCGCGCACGCCGGGGATGCTGTTCAGGTGGTAGTTCAGGTGGCTCAGCGAGCTGCGCTTGCCGGCGATGTTGATCAGGTCGTTCGAGCGCCCGAGCAGCCGGAAGCGCTGCGCATCGAGCACCTCCAGCACGTCGGCCAGCACGGTGGGCTGCGGCACGTGGCCGCCGCTGATCGTCGTCTGGTCGCCATCGCCGCTCAGCATCAGGCCGTCGTAGGTGCGCCATTCGGCGCCGGCGGTGGTGCGCCGGGTCGCGACCTGGCCGGCTTCGGTGCAGCCGTAGATCTCCATCAGCGGCGCGGCCAGCGCGGCCTCGGCGCGCACCGCGAGCTGCGGCGGCAGCGGCGCGGTCGCGCACAAGGTCAGGTCGATCGCGGGCAGCGCCACGCCCGAGTCGAGCAGCGTCTTCAGGTGGAACGGCGTCGTCACCAGCATGCGCGGGCGTGGCGCGCGCATCAGCGCGCGGGCGATGTCGGCCGGATAGAACGGGCGCTCGGTCTCGAACGCGGCGCCGCCGAGCAGCGCGAGCAGCACCGTGGATTCGAAGCCGTACATGTGCTGCGCCGGGACGGTCGCGACCAGCGTCACGCCGGCCAGATCGGCACGGTTCATCTGATGCGCCAGCCGCCGCGCTTCGGCGTCGATGTTGCGGACCAGCAGCGCCCATTGCTTCGGGTGCGGCATCGGGTCGCCGGTGGAGCCCGAGGTCAGCACTTGCGCGGCCAGCGTGTCGCCGGCGATCAGCGGGATCTCGTCGTCGCGGCCCGGCTGCACCGGGGCGTGGCCCTGCGGCGCGGCGATGGCCGGCAGCGGCGCATGCTTCGCGCGATCGGCAGCCTCGTCGACCACGCAGTAGGTGCTCGGGAACAGGCTGTGCAGCCGCGCGACGATGTCCGGCGTGTGGTTCGGCGGCAGCAGGTTGGTGTGGCCGCGCAGCATCGCCGCGCCCAGGCCGACCGCGAACCGGTAGCGGTCGCCGGTGATGTTCAGCATCGGCCCGTTGTCCGGCAGCCGTTCGCTCATCGCGCGCACGTCGGCGAGGTACTGGCGGCGCGAGATCGGCTCGGGACCGCGCCAGGCGATCGGCGCATCCAGGTCGCGCGACCCGATCAGCGGCAGTCCGGCCTTGCTCATCAGCGGGTCTCGCGCGTCGATGGCGACGATGCCGGCAACGCATGTTCGCCGGCGAACGCCTGCCGGTACGCACGGATCACGTCGGCCACGCTGGACCGTTCGAACTCGGGATGCAGGCGGAAGCGCAGCAGCCTCTCGCCGATGAACATCGCGGCCAGCGCGAGCGGCGTCGCGGCGTTGGCGTACCAGGCCCAGGTCTCGAACGCGGCGTACGCGAACAGCAGCAACGAACCCAGCGAGACCGCGACGAAATAGGCCACCCAGGCGCGCGTCACGTTGCGCGTGTAGACGATCATCGTCGGCGTCATCTCGCGATGCACCATGGATGCCAGCCGCGTGATCAGCGCGACGTGGCCGTCACGCAGGCTTGCACCGAACCACCAGGCGAGCATCAGGTTGATCACGACGTGCTGCGCGAGGTACAGCAGCGGCGCCGGCACCAGCACGCCGAACGCTGCCTGCAGGCCCAGCGCGATGACCGCTGCGGCCGCGAGCGCGCTGCGCACGCGCTGCCCGGCGGCCCACGCGCCCGCCGCGGCGGCGGCGAGCATCGGCACCAGCAGCGCCGCCGCGTTCCATGGCGATTCGGGCGCGCTGATCATCAGCCACTGCGACAGGCCGAGGTAAGCCACGCTCACCAACGCGATC
>DATCSE010000052.1:0-4145 GCA_036568605.1 Burkholderiaceae bacterium
AGGTCGAAGGCACCATGGGCCAGCTCAGTGGCGGCATCCACCTGGTGGAGGACGTCGCCGATGTCGCGGCGGTGCAGCCGGGCCAGACCGAGCGGCTCGCGGTCGTCACGCAGACGACGCTCTCGGTCGACGACGCGGCCGAGATCCTCGCGGCGGTGAAGCGGCGCTTTCCTGACGTGCGCGAGCCCAAGCAGCAGGACATCTGCTATGCGACGCAGAACCGGCAGGACGCGGTCAAGGTGCTGGCGCCGCAGGTCGACGTCGTCGTCGTCGTCGGCAGCCCGACCAGCTCGAACAGCAACCGCTTGCGCGAGCTCGCGCAGCGGCTGGGCGCCGAGGGTCACATGGTCGACTCGGCCGACGATCTGAAGCCCGAGTGGTTCGACGGCAAGCGCCGCGTCGGGTTGACGGCCGGCGCCTCGGCGCCGGAGA
Organism: Burkholderiaceae bacterium; assembly: GCA_036568605.1. Classification (GTDB taxonomy): domain Bacteria; phylum Pseudomonadota; class Gammaproteobacteria; order Burkholderiales; family Burkholderiaceae_C; genus DATCSE01. The sequence goes on from DATCSE010000052.1 coordinate 433, forward strand.
TCCTGGTGCAGCAGGTGGTCGAACGCCTGCGGGCGCTGGGGGCGATCGCGGTGCGCAAGCTCGACGGCGTCGACGAGAAGGTGCACTTCCCGCTGCCCAAGGGCCTGGGCGACAAGGCGATGGGCCAGCCGGTCGCCTGACGACCGCCGCCCGGCTCAGCGGCGGCGCGGGACGATCAGGATCTTCTGAACGCCGCGGCCGCTGTCATTGCCGCGCGGCCCGGCCGAGGCATCGCAGCCGTCGCAGCCGCAACCCGACGCCGTGCTCGCGGCACGCTGCAGCCGCATCGCCAGCGGCGCGGGCCAGCGCACCCGCAACAGCTGCTTCGCGAGCCCGCGCCGCGCGACGGTGGGCATCAGCGTCCACGCGGCATACGCGCTGCAGCCGATCACGAGCAACGCGACGATCGAGGATTGCAGATGATGCATGGCATCAGGCTCCCAACATGAGCGCGACCCGATAGGTCACGAAGGCCGCGAGATAGGCGAGCACGAACAGGTACGACGCCATCAGGACGGGGTAGCGCCACGAGTTCGTCTCGCGCCGCACGACCGCGAGCGTCGAGATGCACTGCGGCGCGAACACGTACCAGGCGAGCAGCGAGTAGGCGGTTGCGAGCGACCAGCCTTGCGCGATCACCGGCGAGAGCGCATCGGCCACGCCTTCACCGGCGGCCGACATCGAGTACACGGTGCCGAGCGCGCCGACCGCGACCTCGCGCGCCGCGAGCCCGGGCACCAGCGCAATCGAGATCTGCCAGTTGAAGCCGATCGGCGCGAACACGTGCTGCAGCGCCTGGCCGAGCCAGCCGGCGATGCTGTACTGGATCGCCGGGCCCGTTGCGCCGTCCGGCGGAGCGGGGTAGCTCGAGAGGAACCACAGCACGACCATCAGCGCGAAGATGATGCCGCCGACGCGCTTCAGGAAGATGCGCGCACGTTCCCACAGCCCGATCACGAGGTTGCGCATGCCCGGCAGGCGGTACGGCGGCAGCTCCAGCATCAGCGGCTGGTAGCGGCTCTTCAGCCAGACGCGCTTGAACAGCCATGCAACCGCCATCGCCGAGATCACGCCGGCGACGTACAGCGCGAACAGCGTCAGCCCGCGCAGGTTGAAGGCGCCGACGCGGCGGTCCGGCACGAACGCGCCGATCAGCAGCGCGTAGACCGGCAGCCGCGCCGAGCAGGTCATCAGCGGCGCGATCATGATGGTCGCGAGGCGATCGCGCCAGTTCGCGATCGTGCGGGTGGCCATGATTCCGGGGATCGCACAGGCGAAGCTGGACAGCAGCGGGATGAACGCGCGACCCGAAAGCCCGACCTTGCCCATCAGGTTGTCGAGCAGGAACGCGGCGCGCGGCAGATAGCCCGAGTCCTCGAGGATCAGGATGAAGAAGAACAGGATCAGGATCTGCGGCAGGAACACCAGCACGCTGCCCGCGCCGGCGATCACGCCGTCGACCAGCAGGCTGCGCAGCGGACCCTCGGCCATGTGGGCGGTGGTCCAGTCACCGAGCGCGGCCATGCCTTCCTTGATCGCGTCCATCGGCACGTTGGCCCACGAGAACACGGCCTGGAAGATCAGGAACAGCACGACCGCGAGGATCGCCAGGCCCCACACCGGGTGCATCACCGCGGCGTCGAGCCGGTGATGGAAACGCTGGAACTGCGCCGCGTTCGGCGCGGCGATCGCGAGGATGCGGCGCACCTCGCGCTGCAGTTGTTCGGGTGACGCCCCGGTTGCGACGCTCGCCGCGGCAGGATGTGCAACCGGCGGCACCGCATCGCGGAACTGCCGCTCCATCAGCGCGAGCAGCGCGGCATGGCCGTCGTGCTTGACCGCGACGGTCTCGACGACCGGGCAGCCGAGCTCGGACGAGAGCTTCGCGACGTCGATCGCGAGCCCTTGCGAGCGTGCGACGTCGGCCATGTTCAGCGCGACCATCATCGGCCGGCCGAGCTGCTTCAGCTCGAGCACGAGACGCAGGTTCAAGCGCAGGTTGGTCGCATCGACGACGGCGACGATCGCATCCGGTGCCGCTTCGCCGGGGCGCCTGCCGAGGATCACGTCCAGCGTGACCTGCTCGTCCGGTGTGGCCGGCGAGAGGCTGTACGCACCCGGCAGATCGACCACCGAGATGCTCTGGCCGTTGCGCAGCTTCGCCAGCCCGACCTTGCGCTCCACCGTGACGCCGGCGTAGTTCGCGACCTTCTGGCGCGCGCCGGTCAGCAGGTTGAAAAGCGCCGTCTTGCCGCAATTCGGGTTGCCGACCAGCGCGATGTTCCAAGGCGCCGTGCCGTGGCCTTCGAGCGCATGACTTGCCACGGCGCTCACGCGGGCCTCACCTCGATGCACTGCGCCTCGAGCAGGCGCAGGCCGAACATCGTTTCGCCGATCTGCACCGCGATCGGTTCGCGCCCGCCCGGGCCGCGCCGCAGCAGCTGCAGCGGCTCGCCGGGAATGAAGCCCAGCTCGACCAGGCGGCGCAGCGCGACCGCATCGACATCGGCCGATGCCGCGACCACGCGCTCGACGACCGCGCGGGCCCCGTTGGGCAGTTCGTTCAGCAGCATCGACTCAAGGAAAACACGAGTGAGAATGAGATTGTCTCTCATTTGGGCGAGAAGTTCCCGCCTTTCAACGTGCTTGCAATTGATTCATCTCAATTGCTGCGCGTGCCGCGCCGGTGCTGCAGCAGCAGCGCCCCGATCGCGATGCCGAACGCGCTGTGCAGCCAGCCCAGCGCCGGTCGCACCGCTTCGGGGGCGAAGTAGTACAGCGCGTAGCCGGTCAGCGCGAGCAGCGCCGCGAACGTGCACAACAGCAGTCCGGTGTTGCGCTGGCCGGCGTAGCGGTGCCGCCCGCTGAGCCGCCAGCCGTGCGGGATGTGGTGGGCGGCGAGCACGCCCAGCATGAAAAGCGCGCCGAAGCCGGCCAGGCCGTGCAGCCGCATCAGCCAGGCTTCGAGCGGATGCGGCAGTTCGCCGGCTCCGCCGCCTATCGTGTAGCGCACCGCGAGCCACGCCGCGCCGCTGGTCAGCAGCAGCGAGCCGCTGGTGTACAGCACGGCGCGCTGCCAGCTGGCGAGTCGGTGGGCGAAGCGGGACATCGGGAGGCGGAGATGCGTTCGGGAACCGCGCGCCGCAGCATGCGCGTCGCCGGTTCAGTGCAGCCAGGCTTGCGCGCCATAGCGCGCGAGCAGCGGGTGCGAAGTATCGCCGCTCAGCGCGATGATCTTGGTCAGCGCGTCGGCGTGCAGGCAGTTCGGGGCAGCGACGCTGACGTGGCGGGCCGACTCGGGCACGCCAGATACCCCTCCGGCCGTTCGATGCCGCAGCGCAAACGGGGCGGCCAGTTGCGAGCGTGTTTCCGGGCCGTAGTGGCTGGTCGCGAAGGCACCGTCGGCCAGCCGCGCGAACGGCCGCGCGCCGCCGTTCGGCTCATCGCGCAACAGGACCGGCACCTCGACCGCGCCGAACGCACGCAGATCGCCGCCGGCGTTGACCCAGCCGGCCGTGGCGCCCTGCTCGCGCAGCATCTGCACGGCGCGGTCGACGATGTAGCCCTTGGCGATCCCGCCAAGATCGAGACGGGCCTGTGCGGCGAGCTTGTGCAGGCGGCCCTGGGCATCGACGTGCCAGCCGTCCGGTCCGCTGCCGAGCGTGATGTCGAATGCCCCGGCGGTTTCGTCGGCGAGTCGTCTTGCGCAGGCG
>DATCSE010000053.1:0-2359 GCA_036568605.1 Burkholderiaceae bacterium
GCACCAGTCGGCACCGAGCGCGTGCATGCGCGCGATGTCGAACGCGCTGATGACCTTGCCGGCGCAGCCGATCTTGATGCGCGGGCGCAGGTTCAGGCCGACCAGCGTGTTGTGCACGAGCAGCAGGCCTTCCTGCAGCGGCGCGCCGACGTGGTCGGTGAACTCGAGCGGCGCGGCGCCGGTGCCGCCCTCGGCGCCGTCGACGACGATGAAGTCCGGCGTGATCCCGGTCTCGAGCATCGCCTTCGCGATCCCGAACCACTCCCACGGGTGGCCGATGCACAGCTTGAAGCCGGTCGGCTTGCCGCCCGAGAGATTCCGCAGGCGCTCGATGAACTGCATCATCTCGATCGGCGTCGAGAATGCACTGTGGCTCGCCGGCGAGACGCAGTCGACCCACACCGGCACGCCGCGCGCCGCGGCGATCTCCGGCGTGACCTTGGGCCCGGGCAGCACGCCGCCGTGGCCCGGCTTCGCGCCCTGGCTCAGCTTGAGCTCGATCATCCGGACCTGCGGCTGCGTCGCGTTCGCGACGAAGCGCTCCTCGCTGAACGAGCCGTCGTCGTGGCGGCAGCCGAAGTAACCCGAGCCGATCTCCCAGATCAGGTCGCCGCCGTGCTCGCGGTGGTATTTGCTGATCGAGCCTTCGCCGGTGTCGTGCGCGAAGTTGCCGCGCTTGGCGCCGCTGTTCAACGCCATGATCGCGTTGGCCGACAGCGCGCCGAAGCTCATCGCCGAGATGTTGAAGATGCTGGCATCGTACGGCTGCGCGCGGCCCTCGCCGATGCGCACGCGGAAGTCGTGGCCGGCGATCTCGGTCGGCTGCATCGAGTGGTTGATCCATTCGTAGCCGACCGCGCCCACGTCCATCTGCGTGCCGAACGGGCGCTTGTCGGCATCGCCCTTGGCGCGCTGGTAGACCAGCGAGCGCTGCTGGCGCGAGAACGGCGCGGCCTCGTTGTCGCCCTCGATGAAGTACTGGCGCATCTCGGGCCGGATGAACTCGAGCAGGAAGCGCAGGTGCCCGATCACCGGGTAGTTGCGCAGCACCGAGTGGCGCGACTGCAGCGTGTCCCGAAACCCCAGCCCGACGAGGAACAGGAACAGCAGCGCGAGCCAGCCGCCGGTTCCGAACCCGACCCAGACGAACAGGCTCAGCAGCAGCCCGATGCCGCACAGCAGCCAGAACGAATAGCGCACCGGAAAGTGCTGGTCCAGCTTCTTGAGCCAGTTGAACATGGTGATCCCTCCCTGTTGCGCCGCTTCGGTTGGCGCGCCCGACGACGTTCCGGCGCGATGGTAGTGCGCGTTCGTGACGCCCGCTGCCGCGGGATTCCCGCATGGCGGATCTGCGTGTGCACAGCGCTCCACCAGACGCCTGTGGCCGGCGCGGTGCGCCGCCTCATGCGCCGTTCGGTGATGCCGGTGCTGGCGGTGCGCCGGCTGCGTTCAGTTGCGCCGTGGGCTGAATCGGCTTGTGCCGCATCATCACCATCGTCGAGGTCGACCCCGGCGTGATGCCGGCCTCGCGCAGCCGCTTCAGGATGTCGAACAGCAAGGTGCTGCGCACCCCGGCCACGACGCGTGGCGAGCCGACGAAGCCGGTGGCGTTGAAGATCAGGTTGGTGTTGTCGACCGCATCGAGCAGCACGCTGGGGGCCGGCGTGTCCAGCACGTCGCCATGCGCGCGGTAGGCCTCCAGCATCAACGTGCGCACGAGCTCCGCATCGGCCGCGAGCGGTACCGGCAACTTGACCTGCACCAGGCCCAGCGGCTCGGCCATCGTCACGTTGCGCACGACCTTCGTGATGAATTCCGAGTTCGGCACGATCACGGTCGAGCGGTCGCCCATCTGGATCTCGGTGGCGCGCACGTTGATGCGGCGGATGTCGCCTTCGACGCCGCCCAGCGACACCCAGTCGCCGACCTTGACGGGCCGCTCGGCCAGCAGGATCAGCCCCGAGACGAAGTTCTGCACGATCGCCTGCAGGCCGAAGCCTATGCCCACCGACAGCGCACTCGCGACCCAGGCGATGCGCTCGAGCCCGATCCCCATCGCCGACAGCGCGAGCGACACCGCGACCACCACGCCCGCATAGCGGAACAGCGAGGTGGCCGACGCACGCATGCCGGGGTCCAGTGCGGTCGTCGGCAGATAACGCTCGGCGAGCCAGCGCCGCAGCACGCGCACGACGGTGAGCCCGAGCACCAGCACCAGCAGCGCCTGCAGCAGCGCCGCCGGCTGCAGCTTGAACTCGCCGACCGCGAACGCCTGCTGCTGCCATTGCCCGCCGCGCCGCAGCAGATCGGCTGGGCCTTCGCCGAACGGCGCCAGCAGCAGCAGCAGCGCGACCAGCAC
>DATCSE010000054.1:0-3301 GCA_036568605.1 Burkholderiaceae bacterium
CGGTCTACCTGCGCAAGCCCGACGACGCGACGCCCGCCGCGTTCCGATACGAGCAGCACGGCGAGCTCGGGCTGTTCTACTGGGTCGAGGGCAAGAGCGCGAGCGGCGGACCGACCGGCTATGCGCTGGTCGGCGCGCTGCCGCGCGAGCAGCTGCTGGCGCTGGCCGAGGCGATCTATCGGCAGGAGCCGGGCGGCCCCGAGACGAAACAGGAGATGGGGAAGTAGCCACCTAGAATCCCGGCCCATGACGCCCACGACTCCCGCAGGCGGCGCGACGCCTCCGCACCGCCGCAAGCTGTTCTGGGTCGCGGTGCTGTACTTCAGCGAAGGCTTGCCGCTCGGCATCTTCTACGACATCTTCCCGGTCTACTTCCGCCAGCAGGGCGTGAACCTGGCCGACATCGGCCTGCTGAGCCTGCTCGGCCTCGCCTGGACCGTGAAGTTCCTGTGGGCGCCGGCGGTCGACTGGGCGCGCCGCCACCGCTGGTGGATGGCGGCTGCCAACGGCGGCATGGCCTGCGTGATGTGGTTCTTCGCGGGCGGCAGCGCGAGCGCGTTCGGCCCATGGGCCTGGATCGCGATCGGCGCGTTCACCTTCCTCTCGGCGACCAACGACATCGCGACCGACGGCTACACGATCGAGCTGCTCGAGCGCGACGAGTACGGCATGGCCAACGGGCTGCGCATCGGCTTCTACCGCGTCGGCATGTTGTTCGCCGGCGTGGTGCTGATGCTGTCGGGCTTCCTGAGCTGGCCCAGCGCCTACCTGCTCGGCGGCGCGGTGTTCGCGTTGAACGGGCTGATGGCGCTGTTCGCGCCGCCCGAGAAGCCGCGCCCCTCGACGCCGACGTCGCTCGCCAGCGAGTTCTCGCTGCTGCGCGAGCAGCCGTTGTGGCTGGCCGCGCTCGGATTCGTGCTGATCGGGCTGCTGTGGCCGGCGCTCGGGCCGATCGCGAAGGCCGTGCACTGGGACGGCATCGCGGGCATCAGCGGGGCCTGGTGGTTTCGAGGCGCGTTGCCGGTCGCGCTGATGTTCCTCGGCGCGGCGCTGATGGTGCTCGCGGCGCGCCATCCGCGCGCGCATGCACTGCGCGAAGGGCCGGTGTTCGGCGCGTGGGTCGAGCTGCTCGCGCGGCCGGGGATGATCGCCATCCTCGTGTTCATCCTGCTGTTCAAGCTCGGCGACACGTCGATCGGCTTCATGATCCGGCCGTTCTGGGTCGACTCCGGCTTCACGAACCAGCAGATCGGGCTGGTCAGCGTCAACATCGGGCTGGTGCTGTCGGTGGCCGGCGGGATCATCGGCGGCCGGTACGTCGACAAGCGCGGCATCTTCCGCGGGCTGTGGGTGCTCGGGCTGTGGCAGGCGACGGCGAGCCTCGTGTATGCATGGGCCGCGTACGTCGTGCCGCGCGCGCCGCAGGGCAGCGAGATCGCCTGGGCGCACCAGGCGCTGGTGTACCTGGCCAGCGCGGCCGAAAGCTTCACCGCGGGGCTGGGCACCGGCGCGTTCCTCGCGTTCCTGATGGCGATCACGAGCCGTGCGCGAGCGACGACGGAGTACGCGATCCTCTCCAGCATCTTCGCGTTCAGCCGCGCGGTGGCCGGCTGGGCCGGCGGCATCGGCGCGCAGGAGATGGGCTACGCGGCGTACTTCTTCCTGACGTTCTGGTTGAGCTTCCCGGCCTACCTGCTGCTGCCGCAGGTGCGGCGTATGCTGGCGGCGGCGGAGAAGCGTTGACGACGAGAGAGCGCGCGCTCCGGGCGAGCGTTGAGACGACGACATGAACGACGACCCGATCGAGACATTCCGACCCCCGTTCTTCGGCGCATGCAGCTGCTGCAGCGGCGGCCTGCGCTCGCCGCAGCGCCGGCTGTTCGGCGGCGCGCTGCTCGGCGCTGCCGCGACCGCACTGGCGGCCGGCAGCGTCGTGCCGGCGTGGGCGCGCGAGGGGGTCGACGTCGGCCCACCGTCCAGCCTCTCCAAGCTCGTCTCCGCCGAGCAGATCGAGCAGGCCGCCGCACAGCAATACCGGCAGCTGCAGCAGGGCGCCGCGCAGAAGAGCGCACTGGCGCCGCCCGACCACCCGCAGGTGATCCGCCTGCGCGCGATCGCGCAGCGCCTGATTCCGTTCACCTACGAGTGGAACGAGCGTGCGCGCGACTGGAAGTGGGAAGTCAACCTGATCGGCAGCAAGCAGATCAACGCGTTCTGCATGCCGGGCGGCAAGATCGCGTTCTACACCGGCATCCTGCAGCAGCTCCAGCTCACCGACGACGAGGTCGCGATGGTGATGGGCCACGAGATGACCCATGCGCTGCGCGAGCACGCGCGCGAGCAGATGGGCAAGAGCATGGCCACGCGCGGCGCGATCGAGATCGGCGCGGCGCTGTTCGGGCTGGGCGACATCGGCCGCGGCGTCGCGGGCCTCGGCGGCCAGTTGCTGAACCTGCGCTTCGGCCGCGAGGACGAGAGCGAGGCCGACCTCGTCGGCCTCGAGCTCGCCGCGCGCGCCGGCTACGACCCGCATGCGGGCGTCACGCTGTGGCAGAAGATGGCCGAGGCCAGCAAGGGCGCCCCGCCCGAGTTCATCAGCACCCACCCGTCGGGGCCGACGCGCATCCGCGATATCGAGGCCAATATCCCGAAGGTGCAGGGGCTGTACGACCGTGCGCCGAAGCCGGAGCGGCGCTTCGAGCCGCCGAAGATGACGAAGCCGACAACGCCGTCTCGGGAGACGAGCCGCTGACGGCTCGCCTTCCCGAGGCCAGACGAACAACCGTCAGCGTCTCTGCCCCGTGAACTGCCCGTCGACCGGTGTCGTGGTCGGGTCGTGGTAGGTCCCGGCGGCCGTCCCGGCGAGGAAGTCGAATGACCCGAGGGCACTGGCGCTCGCGTCGCTGTACGTGAACGCCCCGGTTGCCGGATTCGTGACCGTCACCGTGCAGGCAAACGACGCGAGCGTCGTGCGATCCTGGCAGGACGTGGTGCCGTTCGCGGCGACGAACACGGTCGTGCCGCCGTTCGATTCGGTGGTGCCGCGAAAGTCCCAAGTGCCCTGGTAGGAGCCTGCCGTCAACGCGGGCGGTGCTTCGGGGTCGACGGGCGCGATGCCGAGCTGCGCGAGGAAGGCGTCCGCCGCGATGGCGTTGAGCCGCGCGCTGCTGTTCACCAGCATCTTGCCCTGGTAGCCCCAGTAGACCTGGCCGCCGCGCTCGACGAAGACGCGGTTGTAGGTCAGCGCCGCGGCCTGCGCCGGCGGGTTGCTCAACGTCATCGCGCGCGCGTCGCCCAGTGT
>DATCSE010000055.1:0-9294 GCA_036568605.1 Burkholderiaceae bacterium
CCTTCCAGATGCCGCGGCTCGCCCAGCAGCAGCGAGCGCATGCGCGCAAGCTCGCTCTTTTCCATGATCTCGATCGGGAACGCAGCCCCGCGGGCGCGCTCGCCGAAGCCCTCGTCGAGCACGCCGTCGGCCCCCAGCTGCGCGAGCGTGTGCGACGGGTCGATCGCACAGGACTTGACGACGACCAGCCGCTCCGCGTTCAGGTCGCGCGCCAGGTCCAATGCGATCGTGTCCGAGGTGGCGCCCCAGTGGGTCCGCGAATCGGGCTCGAGGCGTTGCAGCTCGAACGGCAGCCAGATCGCCGCGCGGCCCTTGTGCAGCACGTTCGCGATCTCGGTCCGGCGCATCGCGAGCTGCAGCGTCGGGTTCATCGCATGCAGCTGGTAGCCGGTCTGCACCATCGCCAGCACCGCCATGTTGTGGGCCGCGAGGTCGTTGAACTGCCACAGGGCCTGCACGCGCCGCACCTCGTCGGCCAGTGTGCCGCCGCCGCAGACGATGGTGACGCGGCCGCCGCCGAGCTGCGCCAGCAGGTCCAGCCACCGCGGCAACGCCGGGTCGGCGGTCAGGCTGCCTCCGAGCTTGACGACCCACATCAGCGCTGCTCGCTGTCGTAGAGCGCGGCGACCGCCACCGCCGGCGCGCACACCTGGGCCCAGCGCGCCGTGGCCTCGGCGCCGGGCAATGCGTCGCCTGCGATGTGCGCGACGTCGCGGCCGTAGCGCTGGCACGCGTAAGGCGCATCGGCGCGCGCGAGCAGGTCGGGCACGAGGAACTCGCCGCAACCGGCCGCCAGCGCGACGGCCGCATCGCCCAGTTCATGGGCCGCGATCACGCGGCGCAGCTGGCCGGCGATCTCGTCGACCTGCTTCGCGCGCCAGGCGTGCGCGAACGCGAGCCAGTCGTCCGGCGCGGCGTCGCGCGCGTCCAGGCCGATCATGCGGGCGAGGCGCCGCCGGGTCGCGTCCAGGTCCTTGGGCGCGTTGTCGGCGCTGGGGTGGAGATCGTGGCCCGGATCGAGCTCGCCGGTGAGCCGGTAGACATCGGCCGTGGTCGCGAAGAACTCGTTCATCACGTTCAGCTCGCGGCCTTGCCACGCGATGCGCGGCCCGAGCGCGCACAGCGGCGTGCGCACGACGCCGTGGTAGACCAGCTCGCCGCTCGCGAGCCGCTGGGCGTCGCTGCGGACGTCGCCCAGCACGCGGCCGCCGCGGAAGGCGATCAGGTCGGTGGTCGTGCTGCCGATGTCGATCAGCACGCCTTCGGCGATGCAGCGCGCGGCGTGCGATGCGGTCGCGAGCCAGTTGGCCGACGCGATCCGCTCCCATCGAGCGGAGACTTCCCCCGCGCGGCACCAGCCCGTCTCGCCCGCATAGAAGTGCAGGGCGTCGGCCGTCGCCGGTGCGAGCATGTGCGCCAGCGTGGCGGCAATGCGCCGCACGCCGTCCTCGCGGTACTCGAACAGGTCGGTCATCTCGCCGGTCATCGTGACCGCATGCGCGGCGCGACCGGCCTGCGGCCAGCGCGAGCACGCGAGATGCAGCACGCGCTCCAGGTGTTCCAGCCCCTGCCACAGCGGGCAGGCCCACTGCGCCACGTCGATCACGCGGCCGTCGCGCAGCAGGCAGGCCTTCACGTGCGCGCCGCCGATGTCCCAGCCGATCACGTGATGGCGCTCAGGCGTGGCCATGGGCCTTCCCATGGTGATGGGCCGCGAGCACCGCGGCCGCGACATTGCGCTGCAGCGCGGCCGACAGGCCCACATAGGCCATCGTCACGCGCGGGTTGATCTCGATCAGCACCGGCCCGCGTTGCGGATGCCAGACCAGGTCGATGCCGACGTAGCCGCGCAGCCCCGGCACGGCGCGGGCCAGCGCCTGGGCCCAGTCGCGCAGGATGCCGGTGCGGGCATCGTCGTGCGGCCGTGCAGCGATCTGCACGCCGCTGAACGACACGACGCCGAGGGCATCGATCGCGATCTGCTGCCGGTTCACGCTGAGCAGTTCGACGCGGTCGGCGCGGCACAGCAGCGACAGGCTGAGCGGCTCGCCCGCGACCCAGGCCTCGAGCACGGCCTCTTCGCCACGCTGCCGGCGCGCGGCGACGTCGTCGCATGCGGCCGCGTACGTGTTGTGCAGGCGGGTGTGCTCGGCGCCCGCGCCGTCGTCGGGCTTGACGACCCAGCGCCGCGTCGCCGGCGATGCGGCGAACGCCAGCGGCGTCGTCACGCCCTGCGCGGCCGCGCGCGCGAGCGTGGCCTGCTTGCTGGAGGTCAGCGCGATCGCCGCGGCATCGCAGCCCAGCCAGCGGCCGGGATCGACGACGTGCTGCAAGCGCGCCAGCACGCCGTCGGTTTCGGGTGCGACGACCCAGGCGAGGTCGTGCAGCCGCGCCTGCTGCGCGACGAAGTCGTCCGCACGGACGCCCGGCGGCGGGTGCAGCGCACGCGCCCCGCCGGGCACCTCCGCGGCCTGCGGGCCGGCCGCCACCGTGACAGCACAATCGCCGATCCGCAGCAGGTCGCCCACCACCGCATCGCGCATCTCGCGCCCGGCGGCGAGCAGCTCGGCGGATGCGTCGCCGGCCGCGCCGCCGCCGCTGAGATACTCGTAGACGAACACGCGCATCATCGCGGGACGACAGGTTTGGAGAGAGAACCCAGCATGACCCTGATTCCGGTGATCGATCTGTTGAAAGGGCAAGTGGTGCGCGGCGTGCGGGGCGATCGGCAGGCCTATCGCCCCATCGAGTCGGCGTTGTGCGCCAGCAGCGATCCGCTGACGGTGGCCGGGATCCTGGTGGACCATTGTGCGGCTCGCCAGCTGTATGTCGCCGATCTCGATGCGCTGATGGGCGGGCCGCCCCAACACGCGGTGCTGCGCGAGCTGATGGTCGCGTTGCCCGGCATCGAGCTGTGGCTGGACGCGGGCTTCGCCGATGCCGATGCGGCCGCCACGCTTGGGGCACAACTTGCGCCGCATACGCCACGCATCGTGCCGGTGTTCGGCAGCGAGTCGCTGCGTTCGCGCGCTGCACTGGAGGATTGCCGAACGCGCTTCGGTGCGGCCGGCGCGGTGCTGTCGCTGGACCGGCGCGATGGCCGGCGCCTCGACCCGGCCGGCTGCTGGGATGCCGTCGCGTCGTGGCCGCAGCGCGTGATCGTCATGACGCTCGAGCGCGTCGGCTCCGGCGCCGGGCCCGATCTCGAGACGATGCGCGAGCTGCGCCGCATCGCGCCGGCGACGACCCTGATCGGCGCCGGCGGCGTGCGCAGCACCGATGACCTCGCGCGCGGCCGCGAGGCCGGTGCCGCCGCCTGGCTTGTCGCCAGTGCGCTGCACGATCTCCAGCTGCCGCGCCAACCACGCTGAACGGCGCGCCGTCGCGCGAACGACAAAACCAACCCTGCCATGGCCCGGTTGCATCACGAATCGTGCCATCCCGACATCGCCGTGGGCGACGGCCGGCGGCGGCCAAAAGCGCCACACTGTGTTGCAGAAGTGGCGACTTCGCGCGCGCCGTAGAAGCCTCGCTCCCGCGTGCAGCGCGGCCTGGGCAATGGCACATCGCTTGCGTGGTGAGAGCCGGATGAGTGCCCTCGAATCGCCTCCCGGCCACGCCGCCGCCGCGCCCTGGACCTGCCCGTTCTGCTCGCTGTCGTGCGACAGCTTTTCGGTCGCGCTCGACGACGATGCGCAGAGCCTGGAGCTGGCCGGCAGCGACTGCAGCCGCGCGCGATCGGGGCTGTCGCGTTTCGGTCCCGCGGGCGCGCAGGCCGCGTCGCCGCAGGTCGACGGCGTGGCCTGCGATCTGGAGACCGCGGTGCGTGCCGCCGCGCGAACGCTCGCGGTCAGCCGGCAGCCGTTGTTCGGCGGTCTCGGCACCGACGTGGCCGGTGCGCGCGCCCTCTATCCGCTGGCGTGCCGCACCGGCGCGATCTGCGACCCGGCCGGCGGCGCGGCGCTGCTGCATGGCCTGCGCGCGCTGCAGGATCGCGGCGCGTTCACGACCACGCTGACCGAGGTGCGCACGCGGGCCGACCTGATCGTCTGCATCGGCGCACTGCCGAACGCGCGCTACCCGGAGTTCCTGCGGCGCTGCGGCATCGGCGAGGGCAGCACGGCGCAGCTCGTGCTGCTGCAGGCGGCGCCGGCATCGTCCGCGGAACCGCCCGCGGAAGGTGTCGAGGTCGTGCGCTTCGCCGGCGACCTGTTCGAGGCCGCGGCGATGCTCGCCGCCTGCGTCGGCGGGCGCTCGGTGCCCGCCGATGCGGCCGGCGCGCTCGCGCCGCTCGCGGCGCGGCTGCAGGCGTCGCGCTATGCGGTGCTGGTCTACGACACGGCGCAACTGCCGGCGCACGGCGCGCTGATCATCGAGACGCTGAACCGGGTCGTCGCGACGCTGAACCAGCGCACCCGCGCGGCGCTGCTGCCGCTGGGCGGCAGCGATGGTGCGTCGACCGTCAACGCGGTGTTCACCTGGCTCTCCGGGCTGCCGCTGCGCACGCGCGCCGCGCCATCGGGCCTGGAGCACGAGCCGCTGCGCTTCGATGCCGCGCGCCTGCTTGCCGACCGTGCCGTCGATGCGCTGCTGTGGATCGCGAGCTTCGGCACCGAACCCGCGCCGCCGGCCGCGGACCTGCCGCGCATCGTGCTCGGCCATCCGGTCTTCGCGGCAGCGGTGCAGGGCCGCGCGACGGTGTTCATCCCGGTCTCGACACCCGGCATCACGTCGGCCGGGCATCTGTTCCGCACCGACGGCTCGGTGCTGATGCCGCTGCGCGCGCTGTACGACGACGGCCTGCCGACGGTGGCCGAGGTGCTGAGACGGCTGACGCAGGCGCTCGAAGGAGCGGTGGCATGACGACGCTGAGACTGCGCGGCGGGCGCCTCATCGATCCGGCGAACGGCGTCGACGGCGAGCAGCGCGACCTGGTCCTGCGCGACGGCCGGATCGCCGCGCTCGCACCCCACGAAGCTGTCACCGACGAGATCGACGTCGGCGGCTGCATCGTGATGGCCGGCGGCATCGACATGCACACGCACATCGGCGGCGGCAAGGTCAACCTCGCGCGAGCGCTGATGCCCGAGCTGCAGCGCGCCGGGCCGAACCCGCTCGCACTGCCGGACAACCCGTTGGAGCTCGCCTCTTGCGGCGGCTGCACGCCGGGCACGCTGGCCACCGGCTACCGCTATGTCGAGATGGGCTACACGGCCGCGTTCGAGCCGGCGATGATGGCCTGCAACGCGCGCCACACGCACATGGAGATGGGCGACACGCCCATCCTCGACCATGGCGCGTACGTGATGCTCGGCAACGACGAGCTGTTCCTCGAGATGCTGAGCCGCGGCACGGACTTCGCGCGCATCCGCGACTACGTGGGCTGGACGATCAATGCGACCAAGGCCATGGGTGTGAAGGTCGTCAACCCGGGCGGCATCTCGGCCTTCAAGTTCAACCAGCGCAAGCTCGATGTCGACGAGCCGCATGTGCACTGGCAGGTCACGCCGCGCCGGGTCGTGCACACGCTCGCGAAGGCGCTGCGCGAGCTGGGCGTGCCGCATCCGCTGCACATCCACGGCAGCAACCTCGGCGTCGCGGGCAACATCCAATCGACGCTCGAGACGATCGCCGCGCTCGAGGGCCTGCCCGCGCACCTGACGCACGTGCAGTTCCATGCCTACGGCACCGAGGGTCCGAAGAAGTTCTCGTCGGCCGCGCTGCAGCTGGCCGAGGCGGTCAACGCGAACACTAACGTCAGCATCGACGTGGGCCAGATCATGTTCGGCCAGACCGTCACGGCCTCGGGCGACACGATGCGCCAGCATGCGCAGTCCGGTCTGGCGAGCCCGCGCAAGTGGATAGGCGCCGACATCGAATGCGAGGCGGGCTGCGGCGTCGTGCCGTTCCGCTACCGCGACCAGAACTACGTCAACGCACTGCAGTGGGCGATCGGGCTCGAGATCTTCCTGCTGGTCCACGACCCGTGGCGTGTGGTGCTGACGACCGACCACCCGAACGGCGGCCCGTTCACCAGCTACCCGCACCTGATCCGGCTGTTGATGGACCGCAGCTTCCGCGCCGAGCAGCTGGCCAAGCTGCATCCCGACGTTGCGGCGAACGCGGCGCTGAACTCGATCACGCGCGAGCTGTCGCTCTACGAGATCGCGATCATGACGCGCGCGGCGCCGGCGCGGCTGCTGGGCCTGAAGGACCGCGGTCACCTCGGCGAGGGCGCCGCGGCCGACATCGCGGTCTACCGCGAGGATGCGAACCGCGAGGCGATGTTCACGACGCCGGCGTACGTGTTCAAGGACGGCGTGCTGGTCGCGCGCGCCGGCCGCATCACCGCGGCGCCGGTCGGCGGCACGCACTTCGTCGCGCCCGACTACGACCGCGGCATCGAGACGATGCTGCGCAAGCGCCAGGCGGCGCAGCGCGCGGTGCACTTCGACCAGCTCGCGATCGGCCACGACGAGCTGTGCAGCTGCTGCAACGGTGGGCGGCTGCTGCCGGCTGCCTGTTTCGAGTCCGCAGCGTGACGAACCCGCGAATCATCAACGGCGTCGTCATCGACGACACCTTCGCCGAAGCTTTCCCGATGAAGGCCACGCGGCTCGTGATCACCGCGCACAACGCGACCTGGGCGCGCCACGCGGCCGCGAGCGCAACCGGCTTCGCGACTTCGGTGATCGCCTGCGGCTGCGAGGCCGGCATCGAGCGCGAGCTGCGTCCCGACGAAACGCCGGACGGGCGCCCCGGCCTCGCGGTGCTGATCTTCGCGATGTCGGGCAAGGAGCTGGCCAAGCAGGTCGAGCGCCGCGTCGGCCAATGCGTGCTGACGTGCCCCACGACCGCGGTCTTCGCGGGCATTGCGGAAGGCGAGGCGATCGCCGATGTGGTGGCATTGGGCAAGAACCTGCGCTTCTTCGGCGACGGCTGGCAGATCTCCAAGGTGATCGCCGGCGTGCGCTACTGGCGCATTCCGGTGATGGACGGCGAGTTCGTCGCGCAGGAGACCACCGCGGTGACGAAGGCGGTGGGCGGCGGCAACCTGCTGCTGCTCGCCACCGACATCGATGCCGCGCTGGCCGCGGCCGAGGCCGCGGTGCAGGCGATGCAGCGGCTGCCGAACGTCGTGATGCCGTTTCCCGGCGGCGTGGTCCGATCGGGCTCGAAGGTCGGCAGCAAGTACGCGTCGCTGGGTGCGTCGACCAACGATGCGTTCTGTCCCGGCCTCGCCGGCCTGACGATGCGCAGCGAGATCACGCCGGACGTGCACGCCGTGCTCGAGATCGTGATCGACGGGCTGACCGAGGCCGATGTCGGCGCCGCGATGCGCGCCGGCATGCAGGCCGGCGTCGCGATCGGCACGGCCGGTGGATTGCGGCGCATCTCGGCCGGCAACTATGGCGGCAAGCTCGGGCCGTATCACTTCCACCTGCACAAGCTGCTGGGGAGTGCGGCATGACCCGGGTCCGGCTCACGCTGAAGCAGGCGCCGGTGCTGCGCGTGGACTTGCGCGGCGTGACGCCCGCGGCGCTCTCCGGCCTCGCGCCGGCGCAGATCGAGCGACTGACGGTGACGCACGGCACGCAGACGCTCGCGCTGGCCGAGTGGTTCGCGGTGCACTGCGACGACACGTCCGATGGCGCCGCCGAGCTGCTGCTCGAAGGCGACCTGTCGCGCGTCGACCGCATCGGCTGGCAGCTCGCCGGCGGCCGCATCGTCGTCGCCGGCCCGGTGGGCGACTATGCCGGTGCCTGCATGAGTGCCGGCGAGATGCAGGTGCAGGGCCGTGCCGGGATGCTCGCGGCGTGCGAGATGACGGGCGGCATGCTGACCATCGAGGGCGATGTCGGCGACCATGCCGCGAGCAGCCTGCCCGGCAGCATGGACGGCATGCGCGGCGGCACGCTGATCGTGCGCGGCAATGCCGGCGACCGGTTCGCCGACCGGATGCGGCGCGGCAGCCTGGTGTTCGCCGGGCCGCCGCCCGCGCTCTCGCCGACCTTCGTGCCGGCGATCGCCGCGGCCGACGTGATCTGGCAGCTGCTCGCGCGCGACCTCGCGCGCCACGGCGGGCCGTTCGCCTGGCTGCCGGCGCGGCGCATCGTGCGCCACCTTGGCGATCTGGCGGCCGATGGCCGGGGCGAGCTGATCGTCGCCGCGTAGAGTTCCTTTCTCCTTCCCTAGCCAAACCCCCACGACGATGAGCAACGACTACCTCTTCCATGCCGGCGAGGCGACGGTGCTGGCCCGCGACGGCCAGTTCACCGATGCGATGCCCGAGATCCTGATCGGCCGCACCGACGGCCCGGTCGGCCAGGCCTTCGCGAACATGATGGCGCAGAGCAAGGGCCACACCGCGATGTTCGCGATCCGCGCCTGCAACCAGCTCGTGCGGCCGGCCACCATCATCGTGCCCAAGGTCACGCTGAAGGACGTCGCCAACATCGACCTGTTCGGCGGCGTGGTGCAGAGCGCCACCGCCGATGCGGTCGTCGACTGCGTGATCGAGGGCGTGATCCCGAAGGCATTGGCCAACGAGCTGTGCATCGTCAGCCTGGTCTGGATCGATCCGCGCTGCGCGAAGGATCCGAACCTGGACAAGAAGGACATGTACCGGACGAACTACGAAGCGACGAAGCTGGCGATCAAGCGTGCGTTGAACAATGAGCCGTCGATCGACGAGCTGATCGCCAACCGCCACAAGATCAAACATGACCTAGACGACTGGTCCTGAATCACTCGGTATAACTCCCTCTCCCCCTGGGAGAGGGCTGGGGTGAGGGCCAACGAGGAGCGCGAACGTTGCAAGGCATGTGCCCCTCGTCGACCCTCACCCTGACCCTCTCCCAGAGGGAGAGGGGACTGTATGACTCCCTCTCCCAGAGGGAGGGGACTTTGGGGCCACTGAAGCCAATGAAGTGCTTCGCACTGCTCGACGACCGCGCCGCGACCCGCGCGCGGCCCACCAGCCGTCTGTATGAAGGCTTCGAGCATGAGCACCGCTGCGTGGATCCGGCCCAGCTCGCCGCGGTGTGGGCGCAGGTCGATGCCGATCTGCGCGCCGGCTTGCACGCGGTGCTGCTGGCCGACTACGAATGGGGCGCGAAGCTGCTGAAGGCCGGGGTGCGGCCCGGCACCGACGATGCGTCGTTGCGCGTGCTGATGTTCCGCACGTCGAAGCGCCTGTCGCGCGACGAGGTCGATGCCTGGCTTGCCGAGCAGGACACCGGCGGCACGGACGAGACGGCCGGCGTGATGGACCTGCGGCCCAGCGTCGAGCGC
>DATCSE010000056.1:0-2681 GCA_036568605.1 Burkholderiaceae bacterium
CCTATGCACAGCGTGATCTGTGTACGCGGCGTGAGCGGCACGCCGCCGATCTCGGCCGCACCGGTCGTGATGCGGTTGCCGAGCTGGTTCGAGCTCTCGAAGCGCAGGAACTCCTCGATCGCGGTCTTGACGACCTCGGGCTCGGCGAGCAGCCGAGCCTTCTGCTCGGGCCACTCGGCAAGGCAGCGCAGCCCGTTGCCGATCAGGTTGGTCGTGGTCTCGTGGCCGGCGTTGAGCAGGAAGATGCAGTCGTGCAGCAGTTCGTCTGCGAGAAGCTTCTCGGGGGCGCCGCCTTCGCTCCCGTCGATCGCTTCGCCCTGGATCAGCCGCGTCAGCACGTCGGTCTCCGGATCGCCGGGCGCCGCGCGGCGGCGCTCGACCAGCCCTTCGAGGTAGACGAGGAACTCGCGCACCGCGGCGTTGCCGCGCGCCTCGACGTCCGCGCTCAGCACCGGCTCCAGCGCGCCGAGGATCGCGAGCGACCAGCCGCGCAGCGGGCCGCGCTCGTCGTGCGGCACGCGCAGCAGGTTGCCGATGATCTCGACCGGGATCGCGCTCGC
Organism: Burkholderiaceae bacterium; assembly: GCA_036568605.1. Taxonomy (GTDB): domain Bacteria; phylum Pseudomonadota; class Gammaproteobacteria; order Burkholderiales; family Burkholderiaceae_C; genus DATCSE01. The sequence continues at coordinate 561 of DATCSE010000056.1, forward strand.
GAACGATTCGATCAGGTCTATCGTCTCGCCGCGCCGCGCGCGCGCGTCGATCGCATCGAGCAGGCTGTCGACCCGATGCACCAGGCCCTCCTCCATCGCAGCGATGTGCCGCGGCGTCAGCGCGCCGGCGATCAGGCGGCGCACCCGCGTGTGCAGCGGCGGATCGTTGAATACCAGGCTGGTCGTGTGATGCTGGTACAGCGGCGAATCGCCGTACTTGGGCGCGAACTCCTCGTGCTTGTCGGAGCTGTAGGTCTTCGGGTCCTTGTAGACCGCGACGACGTCGGCATACCGCGTCAGCAGGATGCTGCCGTCGGGCATGCGCTTGACCGGCGCGTGTTCGCGCAGCGCCTGATAAGTCGGGAACGGGTCGTCGTAGAACGCGCGGTCCAGGCGGCGCAGGTCGAAATCGGCGGCCAACTTGGCGGAGGCGGCGCTGCTGTTCATGGCGCAACGAGTGTGGCATCGGCCGATTCTTCGCGCGTCGGTGTTGTCCACGAGACAGCCACCCTCGCCTCTTGCCTCTTGAAAGACAGCGACGCGGTCTCAGATTCGGACGCAGAGGATTCCCCGTGGGTGCCAACGACGCTTTCCTGCTCGACGCGTATTCCGAGACCGTCTCCGGCGTGGTCGAACGTGCCGGACCCAGCGTGGCCGCGGTGCAGGTCATCGGCCATCAGAACAACCGCGAGGCGGCGCTGGGCAGCGGCTCGGGCTTCCTGTTCACGCCGGACGGTTATCTGCTGTCGAACTCGCACGTCGTGCGCGCCGGCGGCAACGAGATTCCGACCCACAAACGCCACCGCGTCTCGCTCAGCGACGGCCGCGAGTTCGAGGCGCATTGGGTCGGCGACGACCCCGACACCGACCTCGCGGTGCTGCGCATCGACGGCATGTCGCGCGGCTCGCTCGCGCCGCTGCCGCTGGGCCGCTCCGCCACGCTGAAGCGCGGCGAGATCGCGATCGCGATCGGCAACCCGCTGGGCTTCGAGCACACGGTCACCGCCGGCATCGTCAGCGCGCTCGGCCGCAGCATGCGCTCGGGCAGCGGGCGGCTGATCCCCGATGTGATCCAGACCGATGCGGCGCTGAACCCGGGCAACTCCGGCGGGCCGCTGCTGAACTCGCGCGGCGAGGTGATCGGCGTGAACACCGCGATCATCCGCGGGGCGCAATCGATCAGCTTCGCGGTTTCGGTGGACATCGCGAGCTGGGTGATCCCGCAACTGCTGCAGCATGGGCGGGTGCGTCGCGGGTACCTCGGGGTCGGCGGCGCGACGATGGCGCTGGACCGGCGCATCGTGCTCGCGTTCGGGCTGGACCAGCACCACGCGGTACGCGTCTCGACGGTCGAGCGCGACAGCCCGGCCGCGCTCGCCGGCCTGCGCGAGGGCGACCTGATCGTCGGGCTGGACGGCGTGACGATAGACTCGGTCGACCGGCTGCACCAGACGCTGGATGCGAGCCGCGTGCACCGCGACTGCGTGCTGAAGGTGCTGCGCGGCGGGGCGGCGTCGGCGGGCGGCAAGCCGCTGTACATGACGGTGCGGCCGCGGGAGTCGGTGTATCGGTAGGCGTCCCTCCGTTCGGGCTGAGCTTGTCGAAGCCCGCGTGCACCTCGATGCAGCCCTTCGACAGGCTCAGGGCGAACGGATGCGGCGGCACACCGCGCAGCACCGTTCGGGCTGAGCCTGTTGAAGCCCGCGTACACCTCGGTGCAGCCCTTCGACAGGCTCAGGGCGAACGGATGCGGCGGCACACCGGGCAACACCGTTCGGGCTGAGCTTGTCGAAGCCCACGTGCACCTCGATGCAGTCCTTCGACAGGCTCAGGGCGAACGGATGGCAGCGGCACACCGGCAACACCGTTCGGGCTGAGCTTGTCGAAGCCCACGTGCACCTCGATGCAGCCCTTCGACAGGCTCAGGGCGAACGGATGCGGCGGCACACCGCGCAGCACCGTTCGGGCTGAGCTTGTCGAAGCCAGCGCGATTCTCGATACAGCCCTTCGCCAAGCTCAGGGCGAACGGGGGATTGGCGCGCATCGCCTATCCTCGCCACATGAGCCGACCCAAACCCTTCTCGATGATCCGCGAGTTCCACCTCGCCGACTGGTTCACGC
>DATCSE010000057.1:0-6587 GCA_036568605.1 Burkholderiaceae bacterium
GTTCAGCTGCATGTAGGTCATCGGACCGGCCATGCCGTCGGGCTTCAGCCCCTGGGTCAGCTGGAACGCCGAGATCCGCGACTTCAGCGGCACGTCGCGCGCCTCGGGCGTTTGCGGCGAGCCCTGCAGCGCGGTCAGGCGCGCCGCGAGCCAGGTGCTGGCGGCGGCGCCGCCGCCGTCGCTCGCGGCGCTGGCGCGGTATCCGGCCGGGGCGCGCCACAGGGTGGCGAATTCGCCGCGCCACATCTGCGCGAGCGTCAACAGCGAGACGGTGCGCACGCCGTCGGCGGTGCGCAGCGTCGCGTTCTGCGGCGTCAGGCCGGTCATCACCGCATAGAGCGCCTCATCGTCGGGCGTGCGCAGGACCAGGATCACCGGACGATCGAGCTGGCGCAGCGAAGCGAGGCTGCCGCTGCCGCGGAAGCACTGCAGCTGCTGGCGCAAGGCGAGCAGGCAGGGCTCGCCGTCGGCCAGGCTCGCGCCCCAGGCCTGCGCAAGCTCGCGCCAGGCCTCGCGCTCGTTGCGTGCCGCCGCGCCGAGGCCGCTGCGCAACTCGGCCGGGTCGTGCGCGAACGCGGCCTGCGGCGTGTCGGCCGGCGCGGCGGACGCGGCGCTCGACGGACCGGAGGCGGACGCCGCCGCGCCGGCCAGCGTGGCCCCGGCACTCGATGCCGCCGGCGCCGCCTTCGCGCTGGCGCTGCGCGCCGCATCCGATGCCGCCGCCGACGCGCCGGCGGCATTCGATGCGACCGCCGTGGTCGACCGGTGCAGCACGCCGAACGCCGCCGCACCGACCACGCCGGCCAGCGCGACGCCCGCCAGCACCGCGGCGCCGAGCACGACGCGGCGCTCGCGCGCAGAACGGCTCGCGGCCTGCGGCTGCGATGCCGCCGGCGCGCCGAACACCTCGAGCGCCGCCTTCTCGACGATCGCGCGGTCCACCCGCGTCTTGCCGCTCGCGTACGCGCCAAGCAGCGCGCGGTCGCACAGCAGGTTGATGCGCCGCGGGATCCCGCGCGAGAGTTCGTGGATGCGCCGCCGCGCCTCGCGGTCGAACGGCAGTGCGCCGCTCATCCCGGCGACCTGCAGGCGGTGCGCGATGTACTTCTCCGATTCGGCCTGCGACAGCGCCTCGAGATGGAAGCGCGCGATCACGCGCTGCGCCAGCTGCTCGAGCTCGGGGCGCGCGAGCATCGTGCGCAGCTCGGGCTGGCCGATCAGGATGATCTGCAGCAGCTTGCGGTCATTGGTCTCGAGGTTGGTCAGGAGCCGCAGCTGCTCGAGAACCTCGGCCGACAGGTTCTGCGCCTCGTCGATCACGAGCAGGTTGTTCTGCCCGACGGCGTGCGTGCGCAGCAGGAACTCGTTCAGCGGGTCGACGTAGTCCTTCACCGACGGCGGAAGCTGCGCGTACGGCGGACCCTTCTGCTCGTACGGCACGTGGAACTCGTCGCAGATCGACTTCAGCAGTTCGACGACGGTCAGCTTCGGGTTGAAGATGTACGCGACATTGCAGCGCCGCGGCACCTGCTCGAGGAAGCAGCGGCACACGGTCGTCTTGCCGGCGCCGATCTCGCCGGACAGCAGCACGAAGCCGCCGCCGCCGTTCACGCCGTACAGCAGATGCGCGAGCGCCTCGCGATGGCGCTCGCTCATGAACAGGTAGCGCGGATCGGGCGCGATCGAGAACGGCTCGTGCTTGAGGCCGAAGAATTGCGCGTACATGCCGCGAGGATAGCGGCTCGCACCGGGCGCTTGTACCGGCTGCGGCCCGGCTGCCGCGATGGCCGGCCGATATCATGCCGCTCGCAAAAATCGACGCGGCGTGCAACCGCGCGGACGCGAGATGAGCGACGACGACGGCAACACGGCAGAACCCGGCACCAGCAGCGCCCCGGACTCGAGCGCCGCGCGGGCCACATCCAGGCAGAGCCGCGGCAACGGGCTGTCGCTGCTGTACGTGCTGGACCTGATCGGCGTCGCGGTGTTCGCGGTCAGCGGCGCGCTCGCCGCCGGCCGTGCCGGGCTCGACCTGCTGGGCGTGATCGTGCTCGCGTCGCTGACCGCGATCGGCGGCGGCACGCTGCGCGACCTGCTGCTGAACCGGCACCCGATCTTCTGGCTGCACGACGCGCGCTATGCGTGGGTGATCGTCGGGAGCGCGCTGGCGACGGTGGCCTATGTGCACTTCCATCCGCCGCCGCTGCACGCGCTGCTGGTCGCCGACGCGTTCGGCCTCGCGCTGTTCGCGATCTCCGGCGCGCAGGTCGCCGAGGCCGCGCGGCTGCCCGCCGTCAGCATCGTGCTGATGGGCACGCTGACCGGCTCCGGCGGCGGCGTGCTGCGCGACGTGATGAGCGCCCGCGTGCCGCTGATCCTGCGCAGCGACATCTATGCGTCCGCTGCGATCGGCGGCATCGGCGTCTACCTGCTCGCGCAGCGCCTGGGCGTGCCGCGCGGCGCCGCGGTAGCCCTCGGCATCGCAAGCGTCGTCGCGCTGCGCTTCGGCGCACTGGCCTTCGGTTGGCAGCTGCCGGTGTTCCGAGTGGCGGCGTGACGGCTCAGCGCTCGTATCCCGATTCGCGTTGATGCCGCATGGCCAGGACGAACACGGTGTCGATCTCGGCGACGTAGCGGTACAACGCGACGTAGCCGCGTGTGCCGCGGCCGATCACCAGCTCGCGCTTGCCGCCTTTGACCGGCCGGCCGATCAGCGGGCTGCGGGCCAGCACGTCGATCGCCTGGATGATTTGCGCGATGCGGTCCGGCACGTCGGCCACATCGAACTGCGCCAGGTGATCGAAGAAGCGGTCGAAGTCGGCCAGGACTTCGGGCGCCAGTTCGATGCGCGCCATGCGGTCGAGTCTGTCGCCGGAATCAGCGCGCGGTCTTGCGGGCGGTGGGCTTGCGTGCCCGAGCACCGCTAGCGCGCGCTTCGAGATACTGCTTGGCGTCGTCCCAGGCGACGGTCTTGCCGCTGGCGAGCAGCTTGCCCCAGCGCTCGTCCGCGAGATGATGGAATGCCTCGTCCAGCTCGGACTGTTCGACCGTCTGCGCGATCGCGTCCAGCAGGAACGCATGCACGGTCTTGCCGGCGCGTTGTGCCGCGGCCGCGGCGCGCCGCTTCAGATCGGCTTCCAGGCGAATCGTCGTGGTGGTCATGGCGAGGTGCCGACTCGGCGGCTCACTGTAGCACGAACGTGCTACTGGCCGCTTCGCTGATCGCCGGATCAGCCCCGGGGTGGGGTCGAACCGCTGCGCAATCTGGCAAATCGCCGAGTGAATCGCCGAGTCGCTCGCCCCACAATAGCCGTCCATGATCGATTTCGCGACGCGCCTCTTCGGCCCCTGGGTGCAGCGGGTCGACGCCCGGACCCTGCGCGCCGATGCGCTGGCCGGCGTGCTGGGCGCGCTGCTGGTGCTGCCGCAGGGCTTCGCGTTCGCGACGCTGGCCGGACTGCCGCCCGAGTACGGGCTTGCGACCGCGATCGTGCCGTGCGTGATCGCGGCGCTGTTCGGCTCGAGCTGGCACGTGGTCTCGGGGCCGACCAATACGAACTCGCTCGCGCTGTTCGCGACGCTGGCGCCGCTCGCGGCGGTCGGCTCGCCGCCGTACATCCAGCTTGCGCTCGCGGTGACGGTGATGGTCGGGGTGATGCAGTTCCTGATCGGCGCGCTGCGCTTGGGCGGCATCGCGAACTTCATTTCGCCGTCGGCGCTGCGCGGCTTCACCAGCGGTGCGGCGGCGCTGATCGCGATCCATTCGCTGAACGATCTGCTGGGGCTGGCGGTGCCCGCGCAGCACGGCACGCTTGCGCTGTTCTCGCATCTGGCCGCGAGCCTGGGTGCGCTGCGGCCGTCCGCGCTCATCGTCGGCGTGGCGACGCTCGTCACGGCGCTGGTCTTCAAGCGCGTGCTGCCGCGTTGGCCATTCATGCTGATGGCACTGGCCGCGGGCACTGCGCTCGCGGCGATGATCAACAGCATCGAGCCGTGGCCGCCATGGGGCGCGGTCGCGGTGGTCGGCCGCATCCCGTCGGTCTGGCCGCACTTCCGCTGGCCCGGCGTCGCGCTGCAGACGCTGCCCGACCTGGTCGGGATCGCGTTCGCGCTGACGATCGTCGCGCTGGGGCAATCGATCTCGATCGCCAAGGCGGTGGCCGAGCGCTCCGGCCAGGCCATCGATGCGAACCGCGAGTTCCGCGGGCAAGGGTTGTCGAACATCGTCGGCGGGTTCTTCTCGTCGTATGTCTCGTGCGGCTCGCTGAACCGTTCGATCCCGAATTTCGAAGCCGGTGCGCAGACGCCTCTAGCTGCGGTGTTCGCATCGGCCTGGCTGCTGCTGCTGGTGGCTGTCAGCGCGCCGCTGCTTGCGCTGATTCCGATGCCGGCGATCGCCGGGCTGCTGCTGCTGATCGCGTGGTCGCTGTTCGACGTGCCGGCGTGGCGCAAGCTCTGGCAGCACAGCCGGCAGGACTTCGGGATCGCCGCGGCGACGCTGGTCGCGACCTTGACGATGCGGCTGGAGATGGCGATCGTGCTCGGCACGACGCTCTCGCTCGTCACCTACCTGTACCGGACCTCGAAGCCGTACATCCGCGTGATGGGCTTCGACCATGCCGGCGACCCGGCGCGACCGTTCGTCGTGCTGGCCGATGCCGGCACGCCGCTGCCTGAGTGCCCGCAGCTGAAGATGATCCGCATGGAAGGCGAGGTCTACTTCGGCGCAGTGCCGCACGTGGCCGACCACCTGCGCGAGCTGCGCGCCTCGCCCGACGCGGCCAGGCACCTGCTCGTGATGTGCAAGAGCATGAACTTCATCGACCTGCCGGGCGCCGAGCTGTGGCGGCAGGAGCTGCGGACGCGCCGCAAGAGCGGCGGCGACCTGTACTTCCACCGGCCGCGCCCGCGGGTTCTCGCGCTGTGGCAGCGCGTCGGCTTCACGCGCGAGCTCGGCGCGGACCACATCTTCCCGACCAAGCGGATCGCGATCGCGACGATCTTCGATCGCCTGGACCGCGGCATCTGCGCGCGCTGCACGGTACGCGTGTTCGAGGAGTGCGGCACGCTGCCGCCGCCGGTGACGAGTTCGGCAAAGGCGAGCCAGCTTGCGTGACGGAGCGACGCGCAGCGGTCTGATCTGTCGTCGGCGCTACGGCGGACCTGCGTGCTAGGCAGGGGCGGGACTGCACATCAGTTCGCGGTACAACGTCTCGTGCTGTGCTACATGGGATGCCCAGCTGAATCGCGCGGCGAGGCGCGACTGTCTGGCTTGCAGCCACGCCGGATCGATAGCGCTGTTGAGCAATTCGCGCGCCGCAGCGGCCAATGCCGAAGGACGCCTCGGAGGCACCACTCGACCACGAGGATCGTCGCCAACGATCTCGGGGATGGCGCCGGTGGCCGTGCCCAGAATTCGCGGAACGATGTTGGCTGCCTCGAGGAACGCCAGGCAGAAGCCCTCTTCATGGGAAGGCTGAATGTACAGATCGGCCGTATGCAGTGTCGCGAGCTTCACCGCGTCTTTGGCGCTGGGGCTGAATTGCACGCACTGCGATAGACCGAGCCGGTCCACCAGACTCTGCAGATGCGCGAAATATGTCTGGTCGCGCACTTCGCCGATGAACTCGTGATGGATGCCCGGGAAGTCGTCGCGGAGCATGGCCGTGGCGAGGATCGCATCGTGCTGGCCCTTGGAATGGGCAATGCCGCCCACCGTCGCAAGATGCGGACCCTCGGATCGCCGAGGCGGGGACGTCGCGGAAGGTTTCTCCGACGGAGTCCCGGCAGCAAGATCGATCATCGCGATCTTGCTGCCCGATCGCAGAAACCGACTGGCGACGGTGTGCATCATCCTGCTGTGCACGATCGTCGCAGGGGGCCGGACCGATGGCAACGTCATGTGCCATCCGAGGGTATTGGGCAGGTATCGAAGATTTCTCAACAGGTAGTGCAGCGAGTCGTTGTAGTGGCACCAGCGCAGGATGCGTTCATCGGGCGACAACGAATGAATCGTGAGTACCCAACGGTGGCCGTTGAGCGCACCGGACAATTGCTGCAGATTGCGTTGTCCCATGCAGAGCAAGTGCACCACGTCGGGTCGGAACCGGGCGATGGTCCGGCGAATCGTGTCAGCGGCGTTTGAAAGATCGAACGGAAGATGTTTGACGCCGGAAAGGCCGGCGTACGGCCGATCGATCGCGAGCTCTATCTCGTGTCCGTTCTGGGCCAAGCCCGACAGCAACGCCACGGCAGCGGTCGCCGGCCCTCCTGTCATGTAGCCCGTGTTGTCCGTGACGGCCAGTATCTTCATCTTGTTGATACGTCACTGAGTCGAATGGACGCAGGGCAGGGGAACGCCTGCTATTCCTGCCGGCGTGTGCCTCTTGGTGCTCTGCACGAGTGCCAGGTCTGATTCCCGCCCCCGGCTGGTGCGGTCTGGGCAAAAGTAGGCGTCGTGCCGCGCGGGTGTGCGCTGCGTCTTGCGGCCGCGCCGGATGTTGTCCTCGGCGGCGTTCCTGCTCCTGACCTCGACAGAGCGTTAATAAGCAACTACGGTGCCGAGGCGCCTCCCTTGCACAAGGGAT
>DATCSE010000058.1:0-4779 GCA_036568605.1 Burkholderiaceae bacterium
GAGCCTGGTCGCAGTGGTGACCGATGTCGTGCGGGACGGCAGGCGGGTGGTCGGCTACGGCTTCAACTCGAACGGCCGCTACGGCCAGGGCGCGCTGATCCGCGAACGCTTTCGCCCGCGCGTGCTCGAGGCCGATCCGGCCAGCCTGCTCGATGCGCAGCGCGACAACCTGGACCCGCACAAGGTCTGGGCCACGATGATGACCAACGAGAAGCCCGGCGGCCACGGCGAGCGCTCGGTGGCGGTCGGCACGATCGACATGGCGGTGTGGGACGCGGTGGCGAAGATCGAGAGCAAGCCGCTGTTCCAGCTGCTCGCCGAGCGCTACGGCACCGGCCAGCCGAACCGCAAGGTGTTCGTCTACGCGGCCGGCGGCTACTACTGGCCGGGCCAGGGCATCGCCGGCCTGGAGCGCGAGATGCGCAGCTATCTCGATCGCGGCTATTCGGTCGTCAAGAAGAAGATCGGCGGCGCCTCGCTCGCCGAGGACTGCCAGCGCATCGAAGCCGTGCTGAAGCTGCTCGCGCCGGGCCAGAAGCTCGCCGTCGATGCCAACGGCCGCTTCGATCTGAAGACCGCGATCGAGTACGCAAAGGCGCTGGCGCCATACGATCTGTTCTGGTACGAGGAGCCCGGCGACCCGCTGGACTACGCGCTGCAGGCCGGGCTCGCGCCGCACTACGCCGGCGCGATGGCCACCGGCGAGAACCTGTTCTCGATGCAGGACGCGCGCAACCTGATCCGCTACGGCGGCATGCGAGCCGACCGCGACTGGCTGCAGTTCGATTGCGCGCTGAGCTATGGCCTGGTCGAGTACCTGCGCACGCTGCAGATGCTGAAGGAGCACGGCTGGTCGGCGTCGCGCTGCATCCCGCACGGCGGGCACCAGATGTCGCTCGCGGTCGCCGCCGGCCTGGGCCTGGGCGGCAACGAGTCGTACCCTGACCTGTTCCAGCCCTACGGCGGCTTCCCCGACGGCGTGAAGGTCGACAACGGGTACGTCACGCTGCCCGAGCTGCCCGGGATCGGCTTCGAGGGCAAAGCCGACCTGCATGCGGAGATGAAGGCGCTCGCCGCCTGACGATGAGCGCCGCTATACGGCGGTCGGCGCGAACTCGCCACCGCCGTGGCGCAGCAGCGCCTGGCGCAGGTCGCGCAGCTTGGGCGGCTTGCTCAGCACCTCGTCGACGTGCTCCGGGCCAACGGCATCGGCGTTCAGGCCCTGCCCCCAACCGGTCAGCAGGATCACCGGCGTCGACGGCGAGAGCTGCTTGACCGCGTGCGCGACCTTGCGGCCGTCGACATACGGCATGCCCAGATCGGTCAGCACGACCGAGACATGCGCGCCCTTGTCGAGCTCGGCCTTGAACGCGTCGATGCCGTCCTGCCCGGCGTTCGCGGCGACGACCAGATGACCGTCGGCTTCGAGCATCGCCTGCACGGTCTTCAGCACGACCGGGTCGTCGTCGACCAGCAGGATGCGCATCGCCTTGGGCAGGCGCACGAGGGTCGGCATGTCGTCCACGACAGGGCCGGGCTTCGCCTTCGTCAGCGGGAAGCGCACGATGAACGTGGTGCCCTGCCCCGGCTGGCTGCGGATGTCGATCTCGCCGCCGTGCCGCTGCACGGTGCCATAGACCATGGCCAGCCCCAGCCCCGTGCCACGTTCGCCCTTGGTGGTGAAGAATGGCTCGAGGCAGCGCTGGCGGGTGTCTTCGTCCATGCCGGTGCCGGTGTCCTCGACCTCGAGCTGCGAACCGCCGGACGGCGCGGCGCCGGTGCGCAAGGTCAGCACACCGCCGTCGGGCATCGCATCGACTGCGTTGAACACCAGGTTGATCAGCGCCTCGCGGATCTCGCCCTCGACGCCGACGGTCAACGGCAGGTCCTGCGCGAGGTCGGTGCGCATCCGGATCACGATGCCGCGCTGCTGCGGCATGTCGCTCCAGCGCGCACGGGTCAGGTCGACCACCTGCTGCACCAGGCCGTTCAGGTTCATCGGCACCATCGGCAACGCGCCTTCGCGCTGGCGATAGAAGTCGCGCATGCGGGCCACCGTCGCGGCCACGTCGTCGATCGAACGCGCGATGTGGGTCAGCGCTTCGCGCCCGCCGGGAGTCAGGCCGGACTCGCGCTCCAGCAGATGCTCGGTGTAGAGCACGACCGGCGAGATCGCGTTGTTGATGTCATGCGCGATGCCGCTGGCCATCTGGCCCAGGGCGCGCAGCCGCTCCTGCTGCACCGCCGACTGCTGCGACTGGTGCAGCTCGTCGTAGGCACGCTGCAGCGCGCTGTGCAGTTGCGACTGGTGCGTGGCCAGCGCGACGTGCTCGCTGAGCTGCTTCAGGAACTCGCAATCGCCGCTGCTGAAGCTGTGCGCCGCGCGCCGCGCGCTGGCCAGCACGCCGATCACATGACCCTCGACGACCAGCGGTGCCATCACAAGCGAGCGCAGCCCACCCCGCGCCAGCCGCTGCGCGAACGCCAGGCGGACCTCGGCGAGATCAGGCTCGTGCACCAGTTGTCCGCGCATGCAAGCGGCCAGGCCGTCACCGTCCAGCGGGAGGCGGGCACGCTCGGACAAGGCCAGCTCTTCGGCGAGGGCGGCGCCGCGCACGCCGATGGCATCGACCGTCAGCGTGCCTGCGGCGGCGTCGTACAGCAGCACGCAGCCCCAATCGATCGGCAGGTGGTCTTCGAGGCTGCGCACCACGACCTGGAAGATGCTGCGCAGGTCCTGGCGCTCGCCGATCGCGCGGGTGATGTGGCTCAGCAGGTCCAGCCGCGCGAGTTGCGCGAAGACCTTGCCCTCGGCACCACGCCGCTCGGCATCGATGCGCTTGACCGTGGCCGCCGTGCTCCAGATCAGCAGCGAGAGCACGCCGACGACGGTGGTCACGTAGACCGCGAGACCCGACTCGGTGCCGTACAGCCCGGCCTGCTCGCCTTGCAGGCGGGCCCAGCCCAGCACCGGCGGCAGCAGCAGCGCGGCCGGCAGCAGCCGCCGGATCAGCACGCCGCCGGCATCGTCCGCCACCGCGGCGGCGACCAGGCCGCGATCGGGTCGCGCCAGCAGCAACCCGATCGACAGCAGCAGGAACGCGATCACGCCATGCAAGGCCACCGGGCTGCTGGTGGTTGGCCGGTACAGCGACGAGACCTCGTACGCGTAGCCGATGACGACGACGAACGAGACCGACGCCACGATCAGCGCCAGCCAAAGCGCCGGCCATCGGGCGCCCCACCCGCGCACGTCGATCGCCAGCAGCGCGAATCCGAGCAGCGCGAAGTTGAACGCGCCGGCCATCGGAATGCGGCCGGGGCGAGGGTCGGTCGAGCGATCGGTCACCAGCCACTGATCGATGCCGAGGTCGCGCCCGATCAGGTATTCGATCAACGTGAGACCGCCCATCACCAGGGCCAGGGCCGCGCAGGCGCGAGCCCAGGCGGCATGGTTCGGGCGCGTCGCGAACAGCCACAGCGACGCACCGCACAACATGAAGCAGATCGCCGCGTTGAATTTCATCTCCGGAAAGCCCGGGATCAGGCTGCGCAACGCGGCGCTGTCGAACCACCAGCCGCAGGCCACGAGCAGGCCAATCGCGGCGGCGACTGCGCCGCAGAGACCGGCGATGAACGTACAACGCACCGCAAGCGCGATCGGGTCGTCCTTGACCACGGTCCTCCCTGAAGGGCCATTGCTGAAGGGTTCACGGGCGAGCCGGCATCTTTCGCCCAATGGATCGGAATTGCAAGCCGCACAGGTCGAATGCACATGTCGGGCGTGGGGCGTTGAAGCGCATGATCACAGCCTGCCAACGCACGGCCGCAGACTTGCGGCGTCACCGGAGCGACTCGCAATGCCTCGTCATGTCCAAGTCCTTGCGGGCGATTTGAACGTGGCCTGCCTCGAAACAGGCGACCCGACGGGGCCGCCTGTCGTGCTGCTGCATGGCTTTCCGTACGACGTGCATGCCTACGACGAAGTGACGCCGCTGCTGGCCGCGGCTGGTGCGCGCGTGATCGTGCCGTGGCTGCGCGGCTTCGGGCCTACGCAGTTCGTCGACGGCGCGACGCCGCGCTCGGGCCAGCAGGCCGCGCTGGCGCATGACCTGCTCGCGCTGCTGGATGCGCTGCGTATCGAACGCGCCGTGCTCGCCGGCTACGACTGGGGCGGCCGCGCCGCCTGCATCGTCGCGGCGCTGTGGCCGCAACGTGCGCGCGGCCTGGTCTCGGTCAACAGCTACAACCTGCAGGACATCGCGCGCGCCGGCGAGCCGCTCTCGCCCGAGAGCGAACAGCGCCTGTGGTACCAGTATTACTTCCACAGCGAACGCGGCCGCGCCGGGTTGCGCCAGAACCGCCGTGCGTTGTGCCGGCTGCTGTGGCGGCTGTGGTCGCCAACCTGGACCTTCGACGAGAGGACCTACGAACGCAGCGCCGCGGCATTCGACAACCCGGACTTCGTCGAGGTCGTGATCCACTCGTATCGCCATCGTTTCGGCCTGGTGGCCGGCGATCCGAAGCTGGAGCCCACCGAGCAGCGACTGGCCGCGCAGCCGCCGATCGCGGTGCCCAGCATCACGCTAGACGGCGCCGACGACGGCGTGATGTCGATCGGCGGCACGGCCCATCACGCCGCGCACTTCACCGGCCGCCACGAGCACCGCGTCATCGCGGGTGCCGGTCACAACCTGCCGCAGGAGGCGCCGCGGGCGTTTGCGCAAGCGGTTCGGGACCTGCTCGCAGGGCCCTGAGACCGGCGGGTCGCTACGGAGC
>DATCSE010000059.1:0-17719 GCA_036568605.1 Burkholderiaceae bacterium
CGGTGAAAGCCGGCACGCCGCTGGAAACGATCCAGAAGGCGGCCGACGAGGCCGGCTTCTTCTTTCCGCTCGACCTCGGCTCGCGCGGCTCCTGCGCCATCGGCGGCAATCTCTCGACCAATGCCGGCGGCAACCGCGTGATCCGCTACGGCATGGCACGCGAGCTGGTGCTGGGCCTGGAGGTCGTGCTGCCCGACGGCACGATCGTCAGCAGCCTGAACAAGATGCTGAAGAACAACGCCGGCTACGACCTGAAGCAGCTGTTCATCGGCAGCGAGGGCACGCTGGGCATCATCACGCGCATCGTCCTGCGCCTGCATCCGAAGCCGGGCTGCACGATGGCGGCGCTGTGCGCCCTGCCCGACTACGCGTCGGTCGTGTCGCTGCTCGGCCAGGCGCGCCGCGGCCTCGGGCCGCTGCTGTCGGCGTTCGAGGTGATGTGGCCGGACTACTGGCAGGTCGTCACCGAGCGCGTCGGCGTGCGCAGCCCGGTGAACGGTTCCCACGGCTTCTACGTGCTGGTCGAGGCCCAGGGCACCGACGAGGCGATCGACGGCCCGCGCTTCGAGCGCTGGCTGGAGGCGCTGCTCGAGCGCGGCGAGCTCAGCGATGCCGCGGTCGCGCGCTCGCTGGCCGACACGCAATCGTTCTGGGCGCTGCGCGACGCCTGCGCCGAGTTCTTCCAGGTGCTGGGCGTCCACGTCTCGTACGACGTGGGCCTCGCGGTGAAGGACATGCACGCCTACGCGTCGCGCTGCAAGGCAGCGCTAGCCGAGCGCATCCCGGGGTGCGAGAGCGTCTATTACGGCCACATCGGCGACGGCAACCTGCACCTGGTCAGCTGGGTGCCGGGGCTGGGCGTCGAGCAACAGCCCAAGGACGCGATGGACGACGTCATCTACGGCCTGGTGCGCGAGCACGGCGGCACGGTGTCGGCCGAGCACGGCATCGGCACCGCGAAGAAGCGCTGGCTCGGCCACGCCCGCTCGCCCGAAGAGATCGCCTTGATGAAGACGCTGAAGGCCGCGCTCGATCCGCAGGGTCTGCTCAACCCGGGGAAGGTCCTGTGAGCGCCGTCGTCGTGTCGCCGTCGGGGTGGCGCGCCGGAGCGCGCCTCGCCGACTGGGCGTTCAAGGCGGTCGAGTTCGTGCTCGCGGCCCTGCTGCTGGGCATGGTGGTGATGGTGTTCGGCAACGTCGTGCTGCGCTACGTCTTCAACTCCGGCATCGTCGTGTCGGAGGAGCTGTCGCGCTTCTTCTTCGTCTGGCTGACCTTCATCGGCGCGATCGTCGCGATGCGCGACGGCTCGCACCTGGGCATGGACAACGTGGTCTCGACGCTGTCGCGGCGCGGCAAGCTGGCGTGCCTGACGCTGTGCCAGGCGCTGATCCTGGTCTGCTGCGCGATGCTGTTCTGGGGCACCTGGCGCCAGCACGAGGTCAACGCGACGACGGTGGCGCCGGTCACCGGCCTGTCGATGATCTGGGTGTTCGGCATCGGCTACCTGACCAGCCTGTGCATCGGCGTGCATGCGCTGCACACGCTGTGGCGCATCGCGAGCGGCCGCATCGAGGACCGCGAGCTGATCGCGGTCAGCGAATCGGAGGAAGCGCCGCACGGCGCGACGGAGTCGCCACGATGACCATCGCCGTCTTCACCTTCTCGCTGCTCGGCTCGATGGCGCTGGGCCTGCCGATCGCGTTCGCGCTGCTGATCTGCGGTGCCGCGCTGATGATCGCGCAGGGCCAGGTCGACACGACCATCCTGTCCCAGAAGCTGCTTGAAGGCGCCGACAGCTTCCCCTTGCTCGCGATCCCGTTCTTCATGCTGGCCGGCGAGCTGATGAACGCCGGCGGCATCTCCAGGCGCATCGTCAACTTCGCGCTCGCGTGGGTCGGCCACATCCGCGGCGGCCTGGGCCTGGTCGCGATCTTCGCGTCGGTCGTGATGGCCGCGATCTCGGGCAGCGCAGCGGCCGACACCGCGGCGATCGGCGCGCTGCTGATCCCGATGATGCGCCGCGCCGGCTACGACGTGCCGCGCGCCTCCGGGCTGATCGCCGCCGGCGGCGTGATCGCGCCGGTGATCCCGCCGTCGATCGGCATGATCGTGTTCGGCGTGATCGCGAACGTCTCGATCGGCAAGCTGTTCCTCGCCGGCGTGTTCCCCGGGCTGCTGATGGGCCTGTCGTTGTTCATCGCATGGACCTGGGTCGCGCGCCGCGACAAGGTCACCGTGCTGCCGCGCCAGAGCCTGGGCGAGCGCGTCAAGGCCGGCGTCGACGGCGTGTGGGCGCTCTTGATGCCGGCCGGCATCATCGGCGGGCTGAAGTTCGGCATCTTCACCCCCACCGAAGCCGGCGTCGCCGCCTGCGTCTATGCCTTCGTGATCGGCGCGTTCGTCTACCGCGAGCTGCCGCTGCGGGCGCTGTACCCGCTGCTGGTGTCGGCGGCGAAGAGCACCGCGGTGGTGGTGTTCCTGATCGCCGCCGCGCTGGTCTCGGGCTGGCTGATCACCACGTCCGACGTGCCGAACCAGGTCGCCGCCGTGCTGCAGCCGTTCATGGCCAGCCCGACGCTGCTGATGTTCGTGATCATGCTGCTGGTCGTGATCGTCGGCACCGCGCTCGACTTCGCGCCGACGCTGATGATCCTGACCCCGGTGCTGATGCCGCTGGTCAAGCAGGCCGGCATCGACCCGGTGTACTTCGGCGTGCTGTTCATCATGAACAACGCGATCGGCCTGATCACGCCGCCGGTGGGCATCGTGCTCAACGTGATCTGCGGCATCTCGAAGATTTCGATGAGCGAGCTCATGAAGGGCCTGTGGCCTTTCCTCTGGGCCGAGTTGGCGGTGCTGTTGCTGCTGGTGCTGTTCCCGTCGCTGGTGCTGGTGCCGCTCAAGTGGTTGTCCTGATGTGGATGGAGACATAGACATGTGGAAGAGATCCCTCGTCGCGTTGGCTGCTGCCGCGCTCGCGGCCGGCGCCGCGCAAGCCCAATTCCAGGAGCGCACGCTGCGTGTCTCCAACGGCGTCAGCAAGGACCACCCGATGGGCAACGGCCTCGCGAAGATGAGCGAGTGCACGTTGGCGAAGTCGGGCGGCAAGCTGAAGATCCAGCCGTACTGGGACGGAGCGCTGGGCAGCGACCTGACGGCGACGCAGCAGGTGCGCACCGGCTCGCTCGAGATGGTGCTGACCTCGACCGCCCCGCTGACCAGCATCGTGCCGGCGCTGGGCGTGTTCGACCTGCCGTTCCTGTTCAACAACGAGAAGGAAGCCGACCAGGTGCTGGACGGCAAGGCTGGCGAGTGGTTCGCCGCGAAGCTGCCCGCGGTCGGTGCGGTCAACCTCGCGTGGTGGGAGAACGGCTTTCGCCATACGACGAACTCCAAGCGCCCGATCACCAAGGTCGAGGACTTCGAGGGCGTGAAGATGCGCGTGATGCAGAACAACATCTTCATCGACACCTTCAAGACGCTGGGCAGCAACGCGGTGCCGATGGCGTTCTCCGAGGTCTACTCGGCGCTCGAGACCAAGACCGTGGACGGCCAGGAGAACCCGTTCACCAACATCGAGAACATGAAGTTCTACGAGGTGCAGAAATACCTGACGCTGACCAAGCACGCCTACAGCCCGACGCTGGTGCTGCTCTCGAAGAAGACCTGGGACACGCTCTCGCCGCAGGAGCAGGCCACGCTGAAGGAATGCGCGATCGTCGGCCGCGACGAGCAGCGCCGTGTGAACCGCGAGAAGTCGGCGCAGAGCGTGGCGTTCCTGAAGGGCAAGGGCATGCAGGTCAACGAGATCAGCCCGGCCGAGATGCAGCGCATCCGCGACAAGTCCAAGGTGATCTACGAGCGCCACGCGAAGGAGATCGGCGACGAGCCGATCAATCTCGTCAACGCCGAGCTCAAGCGCATCCGCGGGCTGTGACCCTTCCACGAAAGCCCCACATGATCTCTGCTGTGCAGACCCCGTTCACCGGCATCTGGCCGGCCTTGCTGACGCCGCTGACCGAAACGCTGGATGTCGACATCCCGAAGTTCGCGGCGCACTGCCGCGCGCTGCTGGAGGCCGGCTGCAGCGGCGTCACGCCGTTCGGTACCACCGGCGAAGGGCCGTCGTTCTCGGTGGCCGAGCGCAAGGCTGCGATCGACGGCCTGATCGCGCAGGGCGTGCCGGCCGAGCGCATCCTCGTGTCCACGAGCTGCGCGGCGCTCCCCGACGTGGTGGAGCTGACACGCCACGCGCTCGCGGTGGGCACGCACGGCTGCCTGATGCTGCCGCCGTTCTTCCTGAAGGGCGTCGGCGACGACGGGATCATCGACGCCTACCGCTACGTCTTCGACCGCGTCGCCGACGCACGGCTGCGCGTGTACCTCTATCACATCCCGCAGGTCTCGGGCGTGGCCCTGAGCCACCGCGTGATCCGCGCGCTGCAGGACCAATACCCGCAGACCATCGTCGGCATCAAGGACAGCGGCTGCCAGCGCGACGCATCGCTGAAGCTGGCGGATGCGTTCATGCCGCGCGTGATGGTCTACGTCGGCAACGAGCCGGACTTGCAGGCCCTGGGCGCGCGCGGCAGCACCGGCGCGGTCAGCGGCGTGGCCAACATCATGCCGAGGCTGGTGCAGCGCCTGGTCGGCCGCTTCGATGCGCCACAGGCCGCGCAGGACCAGCAGCGCGTGATGCGGCTGCTCGACATCCTCGGCGGCTACGGGCTGACCGCGGCGCTCAAGGGCGTGATGGCCCTGCTGCACGACGATCCGGCCTGGATGCGCGTGCGGCCGCCGCTGGTCGCGCTGAGCGGCAACGAGTACCAGCTGCTGGCGGCGCAGATCCAGAACTATCGGATCGACCGCGCCGCCGACTGACGCAAAGACGGATCAGCCGACGAACCGTCGCGCGTTGCGGTAGATCCGCATCCACGGGCTGGGCTCGCTGATCTCGCCCGAGGTCCAGCTCATCAGCACGTTTCGGTAGACGCGCTCGGGGTGCGGCATCAGCGCCGTGAAGCGGCCGTCGGGCGTGGTCACCGCGGTCAGGCCGCCGGGGCTGCCGTTCGGGTTGAACGGGTACGCCTCGGTCGCCTGGCCGGCGTGGTCGACGAAACGCATCGCGCGCTGCACGCTGGCCGGGTCGCCGTGCTGCGAGAAGTCGGCATACCCTTCGCCGTGCGAGACCACGACCGGGATGCGGCTGCCCGCCATGCCGCTGAAGAAGATCGACGGGCTCTCGAGCACCTCGACCAGCGAGAGCCGCGCCTCGAACTGCTCGCTGCGGTTGCGCGTGAACTTGGGCCAGGCCTGCGCGCCGGGGATCAGCGGCGAGAGCGCCGCCATCATCTGGCAGCCGTTGCAGACGCCCAGCGCGAACGTGTCGCCGCGCTGGAAGAACGCCGCGAACTGGTCGGCGAGCGCAGGGTTGAACATCACCGATCGCGCCCAGCCTTCGCCGGCCCCCAGCGTGTCGCCGTAGCTGAAGCCGCCGCAGGCGACGAAACCCTGGAACTGGTCCAGTCGCGCGCGGCCAGCCTGCAGGTCGCTCATGTGCACATCGTAGGTGTCGAAGCCGGCCTGGTGGAACGCATAGCTGGTTTCGACATGGCTGTTGACGCCCTGCTCGCGCAGGATCGCGACCTTGGGGCGCGCGAGCTTGAGCGCTGCGCTCCCACCCTCACCCCGGCCCTCTCCCGCCTGGCCCCCTCTCCCGCTTGCGGGAGAGGGTTGGGGTGAGGGCTCGTCGGCCGGATCGAACGTGAGATGCACGTGCAGGCCCGGATCATCGGCCAGGCCCGCGGCCGCATGCTCGGCGTCGGCACACACCGGGTTGTCGCGCAGCGCGGCGATGCGCCAGCTCACCTCGTCCCAGGCCTGGTGCAAGTCGCGCAGGCTGGCGCTGAAGAGGGACTTCGCGTCGCGCCAGATCTCGACGACGCCGCGCTCGTTGGTCTTGCCGATCACGTGGCTGTGGCGGCTCAAGCCCAGCTCGCGCAGCGTCTGCATCGCCTCGTCGCGCGCCGCGCTGGGCACCTGGATCACCGCGCCCAGCTCCTCGTTGAACAGGGCGCGCAGGCTGAGCTCGTGGCGCCGCGTGCTGACCTGCGCGGCCCAGTTCTTCGAGTCGCCGTATTCGACGCGGCTGTCGGCGATGCCGTCGCCCTCGGTGACCAGCATGTCGATGTTCAGGCTCACGCCCAGATGGCCGGCAAACGCCATCTCGCAGACCGTGGCCCACACGCCGCCATCGCTGCGGTCGTGGTACGCGAGGATGTGCCCGCCGCTGCGCAGCTGGTTGACCGCGTGGACCAGCGCCTTCAGCAGCGCCGGGTCGTCGAGGTCGGGCGTGCCGTCGCGCTCGTGCGAGCCGTGCTGGCCCAGCACCTGTGCGAGCATCGAGCCGGCCATGCGGTTCCGGCCGCGGCCCAGGTCGATCAGGATCAGCGTCGTGTCGCCGGCGCGCAGTTGCGGGGTCAACGTCGTGCGCACGTCCGACAGTGTCGCGAACGCGCTGACGATCAGGCTGACCGGCGCGGTGACCTGCTTCGTCTCGCCGCTCGCGGCATCGCGCCAGCGCGTGCGCATCGACAGCGAATCCTTGCCGACCGGCACGCTGATGCCCAGCGCCGGGCACAGGTCCATGCCGACGGCCTTCACCGTGTCGTACAGCGCCGCATCCTCGCCGGGCTCGCCGCACGCTGCCATCCAGTTGCAGCTCAGCTTGACGCGCTCGAGCTCGATCGGCGCGGCCAGCAGGTTCGTGATCGCCTCGCCGACTGCCATGCGGCCTGACGCCGGCGCAGCCACCGACCCCAGCGACGCGAGCGGCGTGCGCTCGCCCATGCTCATCGCCTCGCCGGCGAAGCCGCCGTGGTCGGCCAGCGTGACCGCGCAGTCCGCGACCGGCACCTGCCACGGCCCGACCATCGGGTCGCGGTGGCTCAGGCCGCCGACGGAGCGGTCGCCGATCGTGATCAGGAACCGCTTGCTCGCGACGGTGGGATGACGCAGCACGTCGAACGCGACTTTCTCGAGCGCGACGTCAGCGAGGTCCAGCGCCGGCGAGCTCCACGCGACGCGCTGCACGTCGCGCTGCATGCGCGGCGGCTTGCCGAGCAGCACTTCCATCGGCATGTCGATCACCGCGCCTTCGGCCTCGTCGGCGAGCACGAGCTGCTTCTCGTCGGTCGCGACGCCGACCACCGCGTACGGGCAGCGCTCGCGCTCGCACATCGTGCGGAAGATGGGCAGCATCTCGGGCGCCACCGCGAGCACGTAGCGCTCCTGGCTCTCGTTGCACCAGATCTCCTTCGGCGCCAGCCCGGTCTCCTCGAGCGGCACCTTCGAGAGGTCGAAGCGCGCGCCGCGCCCGGCGCCGTCGACCAGCTCGGGGAACGCGTTCGACAGCCCGCCCGCGCCGACATCGTGGATCGCGAGGATGGGGTTCGCATCGCCGAGCGCCTGGCAGTGGTTGATGACCTCCTGCGCGCGCCGCTCGATCTCCGGGTTGCCGCGCTGCACCGAATCGAAGTCCAGCTCGGCCGCATTCGAGCCGGCCGCCATCGAGCTGGCGGCGCCGCCGCCCATGCCGATGCGCATGCCCGGCCCGCCCAGCTGGATCAGCAGCGTGCCGGCCGGAAACTCGAGCTTCTTCGTCTGCGACGCCGCGATCGCGCCCAGTCCGCCGGCGATCATGATGGGCTTGTGATAGCCGCGGCGCAGCGCCTGCGCGCCCTCGCCCACCGTCTGCTCGTAGACGCGGAAATAACCGCCGAGGTTGGGCCGGCCGAACTCGTTGTTGAACGCGGCCCCGCCCAGCGGGCCCTCGATCATGATCGCGAGCGGGCTGGCGATGTGCTCGGGCTTGCCGACCGGCGCGCGCTCCCAGGGCTCGTTCGTCCCGGGCAGGTGCAGGTTCGAGACCGAGAAGCCGGTCAACCCGGCCTTCGGGCGCGAGCCGCGGCCGGTTGCGCCCTCGTCGCGGATCTCGCCGCCGGCGCCGGTCGCCGCACCCGGGAACGGCGAGATCGCGGTCGGGTGGTTGTGCGTCTCGACCTTCATCAGCACATGCACAGTCTCGGTCCGCGCCGCGTAGACCGGCGCGTTGGTGTAGCCCTGCGGCAGCCAGCGCTCGACGACATTGCCCTCCATCACCGAGGCGTTGTCGCTGTACGCGACGATCGTGTGCTGCGGCGCCACCTGATGCGTGTGCCGGATCATCTGGAACATCGAACGTTCCTGCGGCACGCCGTCGATCCTGAAGCTCGCGTTGAAGATCTTGTGCCGGCAGTGCTCGCTGTTGGCCTGCGCGAACATCATCAGCTCGACGTCGCTGGGGTTGCGTTGCAGCGCGGTGAACGCGGCGACCAGGTAGTCGATCTCGTCGTCGGAAAGCGCGAGGCCGAACTCGGTGTTCGCACGCGCCAGCGCGGCGACTCCCGAGCCCAGCACGTCGACGTGCTCCAGCGCCTTGCCCGGCTGCTCGTCGAACAGGTGCGCCGCGTCGGTACGCGCGAGCAGCACGCTCTCGGTCATGCGGTCGTGCAGCAGCGCGGCGGCGGCGCTCAGCTCGTCGGCCGACGGCGCCTTGGTGCCGCCGAACAGCCCGCTCTTGAAGCTCAGGCGGTACTCGGTCACGCGTTCGACCCGGCGGATCGCCAGGCCGCAGTTGTGCGCGATGTCGGTCGCCTTCGAGGCCCACGGCGAGACCGTGCCGAGCCGCGGCGCGACGACGATCAACGGGCCGTCGGTGGCCCCGGCGTAGGCGTCGCCGTAGCGCAGCAGCGCTTCCAGCTTGTCGGCGTCGGCGCGGGCGAGCGGCGCGTCGCTCCAGGCCCAGTGCACGTGCCGCGCCGCGATGCCGGCCAGCTTCTCGAAGCTGCCGCCCAGGGTGCGCAGCTTCGCGAGCAGCGCCTGGGCGCGGAAATCGGACAGCGCGTTGCCGCCCTCGTGGTGGGTCAAATGCTTGGGCGAGGGTTTCGTCACGCGGCGCTTTCGGGGCTGGCGGAGGGTACGACGGAGATGGCGGCAAGGCCGGAGCGACCGAAGGGCCACCCATGGAAGCCCTCGATTTTACGGGGCGGATGAGATAATCCCGGTCATGACTATCACGATCAAGACCGCGGACGAGATCGAAGGCATGCGCGTTGCCGGCCGCCTGGCCTCCGAAGTGCTGGACATGCTGACGCCGCATGTGAAGGCCGGGGTCACGACCGAGGCGCTGGACAAGCTCGCGCACGACTACATCGTCGACGTGCAGGGCGCGATTCCCGCGCCGCTGAACTACGCGCCGCCAGGTTACACGCCGTATCCGAAGTCGATCTGCACGTCGGTCAACCACACCGTGTGCCACGGCATCCCGAACGAGCGGCCGCTGAAGAACGGCGACATCGTGAACATCGACGTCACCGTGATCAAGGACGGCTGGCACGGCGACACCAGCCGCATGTTCGTCGTCGGTGAAGGCTCGATCGCCGCGAAGCGGCTGTGTCAGTTCACCTACGAGGCGATGTGGAAGGGCATCGCGAAGGTCCGGCCCGGCATACGGCTGGGCGACATCGGCCACACGATCCAGACCTTCGCCGAGAACAACGGCTTCTCGGTCGTGCGCGAGTTCTGCGGCCACGGCATCGGCCGCAAGTTCCACGAGGAGCCGCAGGTGCTGCACTACGGCCGCCCCGGCACGCTGGAGGAGCTGGTGCCCGGCATGACCTTCACGATCGAGCCGATGATCAATGCCGGCAAGCGCGAGATCCGCGAGATGGGCGACGGCTGGACCATCGTCACGAAGGACCGTTCGTTGTCCGCGCAATGGGAGCATACGGTGCTGGTCACCGAGACCGGGTACGAGGTGCTGACGCTGTCGGCCGGCAGCCCCGCGGCGCCGGCGTTCGTGACCGGCGCGGCCGTCGTGGCCGCTTGATGGGGTCGATCCCGGGCAAGGGAAAGTGGCTCACTCGGTCCGTTCGGGCTGAGGTATCGAAGTCCCTCTCACATGCGCTTCGATACCTCGGCGCGAGCGGAAGGTGCGAAGTTCGCCGATGAACGCAGCAGTACTTGAACCATCATTCGTCGAGGCAGCCTCGGCCACGCTGCCCGAGCTGCGCACCCGCTTCCGCGACCGCAAGGCCGAGCTGCTGGACGACTTCCGCGCCTCGCGCCCCACCGTCCCGTCGGCCAGCCGGCTGATCCGCGCGCTGTGCAAGCATGTCGACGAGACGCTGCACATGCTGTGGCGCCACACCGGCATGCCGGAAGATGCAGCGCTGCTCGCGGTCGGCGGTTATGGCCGAGGCGAGCTGTTCCCGCATTCGGACGTCGACGTGCTGGTGCTGCTGCCGCCCGGCCAGGGTGACGCGAACGAGGCGCTACGCAGCGCGATCGAGGGCTTCATCACCGCCTGCTGGGACATCGGCCTGGAGATCGGCTCCAGCGTGCGCACCGTCGACGAGTGCATCGCGCTCGCGCGGTCGGACGTGACCGTGCAGACCGCGTTGCTCGAGTCGCGCTACCTGTGCGGCTCGCGCCGCATGTTCAGCACCTTCCGCGCCGCGAACGCGAAGGCGATGGACCCGAAGGCGTTCCTGCGCGCGAAGACGCTGGAGATGGTGCAGCGCCATCGCAAGTACGAGGACACGCCCTATTCGCTGGAGCCGAACTGCAAGGAGAGCCCGGGAGGTTTGCGCGATCTGCAGGTCGTGATCTGGGTGGCGCGTGCGGCCGGGCTGGGCAAGAGCTGGAGCGCGCTCGCGGCGAAAGGGCTGATCACGCCGTTCGAGGTCAAGCAGCTGAACCGCAATGAAGGCCTGCTGAAGCTGATCCGCGCGCGGCTGCACATCACCGCCGGGCGGCGCGAGGACAGGCTGGTGTTCGACCTGCAGGCCGCCCTCGCCGAAAGCTTCGGCTACCAGGGCACGCGCGCGCAGCGCGCCTCCGAGGTGCTGATGCGGCGCTACTACTGGGCGGCCAAGGCGGTGACGCAGCTGAACCAGATCCTGATGCTGAACATCGAGGAGCGCATCGAAGGCTCGCAGGACGCGCCGATGCGCCCGATCAACGAGAAGTTCCTCGAGCGCGCCGGCATGCTGGAGGTCGTGAGCGACGACCTGTACCAGCGCGACCCGCATGCGATCCTCGAGACCTTCCTGGTCTACCAGCAGACCGTCGGCCCGAAGGGCTTGTCGGCCCGCACGCTGCGCGCGCTGTACAACGCGCGCGACCTGATGGACGCGGAGTTCCGCCGCGACCCGGTGAACCGTGCGACCTTCATGCAGATCCTGAAGGCGCACGAGGGCCAGACGCACGCGTTCCGGCTGATGAACCAGACCAGCGTGCTGGGGCGCTACCTCTGGGTGTTCCGGCGCATCGTCGGGCAGATGCAGCACGACCTGTTCCACGTCTACACGGTGGACCAGCACATCATCATCGTGATGCGCAACGTGCGCCGCTTCTTCATCCCCGAGCATGCGCACGAGTACCCGTTCTGCTCGCAACTCGCCGCGAACTTCGACCGGCCGTACGTGCTGTACATCGCGGCGCTGTTCCACGACGTGGCCAAGGGCCGCGGCGGCGACCATTCGCTGCTCGGCGAGCGGGAGGCACGGCGCTTCTGCCGCGACCACGGCGTGCCGCGCGAGGACGCCGCGCTGATCGAGTTCCTCGTGAAGGCGCACCTGACGATGTCGCGGATCGCGCAGAAGGAGGACCTCTCCGACCCCGCGGTGATCGAGGGCT
This sequence comes from Burkholderiaceae bacterium, assembly GCA_036568605.1. Classification (GTDB taxonomy): domain Bacteria; phylum Pseudomonadota; class Gammaproteobacteria; order Burkholderiales; family Burkholderiaceae_C; genus DATCSE01. Next base: position 11,740 of record DATCSE010000059.1, read on the forward strand.
TCGCGAAGCTGGTCGGCGACGAGCGCCACCTGACCGCGCTGTACCTGTTGACCGTGGCCGACATCCGCGGCACCAGCCCCAAGGTCTGGAACGCGTGGAAGGGCAAGCTGCTCGAGGATCTGTATCGCCTGACCTTGCGCGCGCTCGGCGGCTCGCGCCCGAACATGGACGCCGAGGTCGAGGCGCGCAAGCAGGAAGCGCGTGCGATGCTGAACCTCGCGTCGCTGCCGCCCGGCATCGAGCTGCCGCTGTGGGAGACGCTGGAGCTCAGCTACTTCGCGCGCCACGACGCCGGTGACCTCGCCTGGCACACGCGCTCGCTGTACCTGGATGTGCGCAGCAACGCGCCCATCGTCAAGGCGCGCCTCTCGCCCCTGGGCGAAGGGCTGCAGGTGCTGGTCTACGCGTCCGACCGGCAGGACCTGTTCGCGCGCATCTGCGGCTACTTCGACGGCGCCGGCTTCAACATCCAGGACGCGAAGGTGCACACCACGCGCATCGGCTACGCGCTGGACACCTTCCAGGTCACGAGCCCGCAGCTCGAGCAGCACTACCGCGACCTGATGTCCTTCGTCGAGACCCAGCTCGGCGCCGCGCTGAACGCGACCGGGCCGCTGCCCGAGCCCAGCCGCGGGCGCATCTCGCGGCGCGTCAAGTCGTTCCCTATCACGCCGCGCATCGCGCTGCGGCCGGACGAGCGCGCGCAGCACTGGCTGCTGACGGTTTCGACCAGCGACCGCTCGGGCCTGCTGTACTCGATCGCGCGCGTGCTCGCGCGCCACAGCATCAACCTGCAGCTCGCGAAGATCACGACCTTGGGCGAACGCGTCGAGGACACGTTCCTGATCGACGGCTCGGCGCTGCAGCAGAACAAGATGCAGCTGCAGGTCGAGACCGAGCTGCTGGACGCGGTCAGCCCATGATGCGCGCGCCGCACCGTTCGGGCTGAGCCCGTCGAAGCCCATGTTGAGCAGCGTGACTGCCGCCGAAGCACTGCGGCAACTGTCCAGCTACAGCGCCATCATCGACGCGCGCTCCGAAAGCGAGTTCGCGCTCGACCGGCTGCCCGGTGCGCTCAACTGGCCGTCGCTGAACGACGCCGAACGCGCGCTGATCGGCACCGAGTACAGCCAGGTCTCGCCGTTCGCGGCGCGCAAGCACGGCGCGATCCTGGTCGCGCGCAACATCGCGCGCCACATCGAGCGCGAAGTGCAGGACAAGCCCAAGGACTGGCGCCCGCTGGTCTACTGCTGGCGCGGCGGGCAGCGCAGCGGCGCGCTCGGGCTGGTGCTCGGGCAGATCGGGTTTCGTGTGCACGTGCTCGAAGGCGGCTATCGCGAATACCGGCGCGCGGTGCTTGCCGACCTCGAGCGCTTGCCGGCGCTGTTCGACTACCGCGTGGTCTGCGGCAGCACCGGGTCGGGCAAGAGCCGGCTGCTGCAGGCGCTGCGATCGCGCGGCGCGCAGGTGCTCGATCTGGAACAGCTGGCCGAGCACCGCGGCTCCGTGCTCGGGCTCGCGCCGGGCGCGGCGCAGCCTAGCCAGAAGCAGTTCGAGTCGCGCGTCTGGGAGGCGCTGCGCGGCTTCGATCCGCAGCAGCCGGTGTTCGTCGAAAGCGAGAGCAAGAAGGTAGGCGACCTGCGCGTGCCGCCGGCGCTGATCGAGCACATGCGCGCCGCGCCATGCCTGCAGCTCGAACTGCCGCTGCCGCGGCGGGTCGAGCTGCTGCTCGCCGACTACGCGTTCTTCGTGCACGACGCGGCCAGCCTGTGCGAGCGGCTCGATGCCTTGCGCGTGCTGCGCGGCAACGCAACTGTGGAGGCCTGGCAGCAGCAGGCCCGCGCCGGGCAGATGCGCGAGCTGGTGCAGTCGTTGCTGGTCGAGCACTACGACCCGGGCTATGCGCAATCGATGCTGCGCAACTTTCCCGAGCTCGCCAGACCGCAGCTCGAGCTCGCGTGGGACGGCAGCGAAGCCACGCTCGAGGCGGCCGCAGCGCGAGCCATCGAGGCCGCAGCCGCCGCTACAATGCGCCGCGCACCCGTCATTGGGGAGTAGCCGCCTTGCATCCTCAGGTGCAAGGGCCTGCGTCAACACACTTGGCCGAGATCCTCATCGAGGCCATGGCGCAGGCAGCCTCCTTCCGGCCTGGCAAGACCTTTGACCGCACGAGCCTCCGGATGTGACCGGGGAGGCCCGTGTGGTCATCCGTCTTCACCGGTCCGGAGACTCTCTCGTTGGAAGCCTTCCTCGTCTCGACCGGCGTCGTCGCGCTCGGTGAAATGGGCGACAAGACGCAGTTGCTCGCGATGCTGCTCGCCGTTCGATTCCGCCGGCCGCTGCCCATCGTGCTGGGCATCCTGGTCGCCACATTGTTCAACCATGGGACCGCGGGACTGGTCGGTGCCTGGGTCGCGAACGCGCTGGGACCCGTGGTTCTGCGCTGGGTGATCGGCGTGTCGTTCATCGCGATGGCCGGCTGGATGCTGGTGCCCGACCAGGTCGACGCCGACGAGGTGCCGAGCCAGCCGCGCTTCGGCGTCTTCGCGACGACGCTGGTCGCATTCTTCCTCGCCGAGATGGGCGACAAGACGCAGATCGCGACCGTCGCGCTCGCCGCGCGTTACCAGGACCTGACGTCGGTCGTCGCCGGCACGACGCTGGGCATGCTGATCGCCGACGTGCCCGCGGTGTTCGCCGGCGGTGCGATCGCGCAGCGCGTGCCGATGAAGCTCGTGCACGGGGTCGCAGCGGGGATCTTCGTGGTGTTGGGAGTGCTGACGCTGGCGAACGTCGCAGGCGTGTTCTGACTTCAACCCCGTTCGGACTGATTCAACCCCGTTCGGGCTGAGCTTGTCGAAGCCCTGCCACGCGGCGCTTCGACAGGCTCAGCGCGAACGGATCATCACCCGGTCTTTCAGCCCATGTGCAGGCCGCCGTTCACCGAGAAATCGGCCCCGGTCGCGAACCCCGACTGGTCCGACGCGACCCACGACACGATGGACGCGATGTCGTCCGGCGTGCCCAGCCGCTTGACCGGGATGCCGGCGACGATCTTGTCGAGCACGTCCTGGCGGATGGCCTTGACCATGTCGGTCGCGATATAGCCCGGGCTCACGGTGTTGACGGTCACACCCTTGTTCGCCACTTCCTGCGCCAGCGCCATCGTGAAGCCGTGCATGCCGGCCTTGGCGGCCGAGTAGTTGGTCTGGCCGAACTGGCCCTTCTCGCCGTTGACCGACGAGATGTTGATGATGCGGCCCCAGCCGCGCTCGATCATGTCGTCGATGACCTGCTTGGTCACATTGAACAGGCTGGTCAGGTTGGTCTCGATCACCGCGTCCCAGTCGGCGCGGGTCATCTTGCGGAACAGCCCGTCGCGTGTGATGCCGGCGTTGTTGACCAGCACGTCGATGGCCCCGACCTCGGCCTTGACCTTCTGGAATGCGGCGACGGTCGAGTCCCAGTCGCTGACGTTGCCGACCGAAGCGTGGAAGGAGTAGCCGAGCGCCTTCTGCTCGCCCAGCCACTTCTCGAAGTCGCGGCTGGGCCCGCAACCCGCGACGACGATGAAACCGTCGTCGTGCAGGCGCTGGCACATGCGGGTGCCGATGCCACCCATGCCGCCGGTGACGTACGCGATCTTCTGAGCCATTGCTGTTCACTCCGGAAAAAAGCAGCCCCGGCGGCACGGAGCACGGGACAAAGCGCTGCCGCTTTTTCCCCGCACCCGCGTGACCCGGGTGGTGTTCTTCTGATGGCTGCGCGCCCGGCCCGGGCGCCGCTGCCTTAACGTTCGACCGTCAACGCAACGCCCATGCCACCGCCGATGCACAGCGAGGCGATGCCCTTCTTCGCGTTGCGGCGCTGCATTTCGTGCAGCAGCGTCACCAGAATGCGGCAGCCGGATGCACCGATCGGGTGACCGATCGCGATCGCACCGCCGTTGACGTTGACCTTGCTGAGGTCCCAGCCCATCTCGTTGTTGACCGCGCAGGCCTGCGCAGCGAACGCCTCGTTGATCTCGAGCAGGTCCAGGTCCTGCGCCTTCCAGCCGGCGCGCTGCAGCGCCTTCTGCGAGGCCGGCACCGGCCCCATGCCCATGATCGCCGGGTCGAGCGCGACGGTCGCATAGCTCGCGATGCGCGCGAGCGGCGTCAGGCCGAGCTGCGACGCCTTCTGCGCGCTCATCACGACCACGCCGGCCGCACCGTCGTTGATGCCGGACGCGTTGCCCGCGGTCACGGTGCCTTCCTTGTCGAACGCCGGGCGCAGGCCGGCCAGCGCATCGGCGCTGGTCTTCTTGTTGATGAACTCGTCGGCCGCGAAGACGACGGGGTCGCCTTTCTTCTGCGGGATCGTGAACGGCACGATCTCGTCCTTGAACCTGCCGGCTTCCTGGGCGGCCGCGGCCTTCTGCTGCGAGGCGAGCGCAAACGCGTCCTGCTTGTCGCGGGTGACGCCGTATTTCTTCGCGACGTTCTCGGCCGTGATGCCCATGTGGTACTTGTTGTAGACGTCGAACAGACCGTCGACGATCATCGAATCGATCAGCTTCCAGTCGCCCATGCGCGCGCCTTCGCGCGAGTTCGGCAGCACGTGCGGCGCGAGGCTCATGTTCTCCTGGCCGCCGGCGATCACGATCTCGGAGTCGCCGTCGCGGATCGCCTGCGCCGCGAGCATCACGGCCTTCAGCCCGGAGCCGCAGACGGCGTTGATCGTCAGCGCCGGCACGCTCTGCGGCAAGCCGCTCTTGATGACCGACTGACGTGCCGGGTTCTGGCCCGAACCGGCCGCAAGCACCTGGCCGAGGATCACTTCGTTGACCTGGTCGGGCGAGAGCTTCGCGCGCTTCAACAGCTCGACGATCACGGCGGCGCCGAGCTCGGGTGCGGGGGTCTTGGCGAGCGTGCCGCCGAACTTGCCCACGGCGGTACGGGCGGCTGCGACGATGACGATGTCGGTGGTCATGGCGATTCTCCGGAAGGAAGCTGTGAGACGGTGGGGAGGATGGGATCGTGCGCGATCGGTTCAGTGGCGGTGCCGGCGTGCAAACCGAGATTACGCCTTTTGCTTGACGTAGCGGCCCGGCGCCGGCTCGATCGGACGATAGTGCCGGTTGCCCGGCGTCTTCGGCGCGACCACCTGCTTGCCGGCATGCCCTTTCAGCCACGCGGCCCAGTCGGTCCACCAGCTGCCCGGGTGCTCTTGCGCGCCATCCAGCCACGCTTGCGGCTGCGCCGGCAACGCCGCCGAGGCGCCGATCCAGTGGCTGCGCTTGCGCTTGGCCGGCGGGTTGATCACGCCGGCGATATGGCCCGACGCGCCCAGCGCGAAACGGACCTTGCTGTTCTTCAGCACCTGCGTGTTGCGGTACGCGGCCTCCCACGGAACGATGTGGTCCTCGCGCGAGGCATACACGTAGGTCGGCACCGCGATACGGCCCAGGTCGACCGGCTCGCCGCACACCGTCAATCGACCCGGCTTCGCCAGGTTGTTCTCGAGGTAGGTGTGGCGCAGGTACCAGCAGTACATCGGTCCCGACAGGTTTGTGCTGTCGCTGTTCCAGTACAGCAGGTCGAACGGGGGCGGCGTCTCGCCCTTCAGGTAGTTGCCGACCACGTAGTTCCAGACCAGGTCGTTCGGCCGCAGGAAGCTGAAGGTCGTCGCGAGCTCCTGGCCTTTCAGCAGGCTGCCGCCGTTCGGGCTGGCCGGGCCCAGCGTCATCTCGCGCACCTGGACCATGGGCTCGTCGATGAACAGGTCCAGCACGCCGGTGTTCGTGAAGTCGAGCAAGGTGGTCAGCAGCGTCATGCTCGCAGCGGGGTGTTCGCCGCGCGCTGCGAGCACCGCCAGCGCGGTCGCGAGGATGGTGCCGCCGACGCAGAAGCCCAGCGTGTCGATCGTCTTGGTGCCGCCGATCTCGCGGACGACCTCGATCGCCTTGATCGCCGCCTTCTCGATGTAGTCGTCCCAGGTC
>DATCSE010000060.1:0-4683 GCA_036568605.1 Burkholderiaceae bacterium
GTGACGACCATGCCGCCCTCGCCGGTCGTGATGGTCTTGTTCGCGTAGAAGCTGAACACGGTCGCATCCGAATCCAGTGTGCCGATCAGCGCGCCGCCGCAGGTCGTCGGCAGCGCGTGCGCGGCGTCCTCGACGACGCGCAGGCCATGCTTCTTCGCGATCGCGAGCAGCGACGGCATGTCCGCGGCGAGGCCGGCGTAGTGCACCGGGATGATTGCCTTCGTGCGCGGCGTGATCGCCGCTTCGACAAGCTCAGGATCGATGCACAAGGTCGCCGGGTCGATGTCGACGAGCACGACGTCGGCACCCAGATAACGCGCGACCTCGGCGGTTGCGGTGAACGTGTGCGTGGTCGTGATGACCTCGTCGCCTGGGCCTACGCCCAGCGCCTCGAGCGCCAGGTGCAAACCGGCGGTCGCCGAATTCACCGCCAGCGACTGCAGCGACGCATCTCCCAGAAAGGCACTGAAGTCCTCCTCGAACCGTTTCGCTTTCGGCCCGGTCGTGACCCAGCCGGACTTCAACGTGTCGACGACTTCGGCGATCTCGTCGTCGCCGATCTCGGGCAGCGCGAAGGGCAGGAACGGTGGCTTGTTGGACATGCGGGAACGACAGCGACGAACGATGTTCAAGGCTTGGCGATCCATGCCAGCACATGCGTGCGCAGCAGCGGACTCGCGTTGAGCAGAGTGTAGAACGACGGATGCACGCGGCACGCGGCCCGCGCGATTGGCGGTGCGAGCGTGACGCGCCGCGCCCGCACCCGGCCGTGCGGGAACAATGCGCGCATCCGCGCCAGCGGCACGCCGCGCACGTCGGGGTTGCGCGGGTTGTCGACGGTGAAGTCGTACCACAGCACACCGCCGCCGGGCTTGACCGCGGCCCACATCGCATCGGCCAGGCGCTGCTGGAAGGCGTCGTCCAGCAGCGACGAGAACACGGTGGACTGCAACACGATGTCGACGCTGCCATCGCGCGGCGTCAGCGCCACCGCGTCGCCCTGCATCAGCCTGACCGACTCGGGCAGCCGCGCACGCGCCATCGCATGCCGCTCCGGCAGCAGCTCGATGCCAGCGAGATGGGACGGCGCAAATCCCAGCATCACGAGCTCGAGCAGGTTGCCGCCGCTGCCGCTGCCGACTTCGAGCAGCTTCAGCACGGACAGATCGGCCCAGCCCAGTTGCCTGAACAGCGCCAGCATCGCACGCTGCCGCTCCTGCCAGGCGCGCAGCGCGGCCGGATTCAACAGGCTGTAGCGCGGGTCGTTCGCGACGCGGCGCGCGTAGCGCTCGCGTATCGATTGCGGCTCGGTCGAATCGTCGTTCGCGCTCATGACACCTTGTCGAGAACATGCCGTTCGCGCTGACCTTGTCGAAGTGCCGCGCGCCGCCACCAGGGCTTCGACAAGCTCAGCCCGAACGGATTGCCAGCGCGGGGAGTCATCGCGTCACCTCGTCAGCCGGCCGAAGCGCTCACGGCCGCTGGCGCCGCGCAGCACGTCCCACCAGCCGGCAATCGACCCGATGCCGTAGCCCAGATGGTAGGCCGCGATGACGAGCGGAACGCGCGCCATCACGCTGACCGGCAACGCGGGCGCCGCCGTCGCGGCGATCGCCGCGGTCATCGCGAGCACGGCCAGCGCATACGCGATCAGCAGCCCGGCACACGGCCACACGCCGAACCCGGTCAGCGCGATGATCGCGGCGAGCGCCAGCGCGCCGACGAACACCGCCGGCACCATCTGCCGCCACGACGCCGCCTGGCCGTGCTTCTTCATCACGAACGGCTTCCAGTACCCGTATTGCAGGTACTGCCGGAAGACCTGCCCCAGCGTCGCACGCGGCCGGTAGGTGCTGCGGATACGGGACGACTGCCACACGCGCCCGCCGCCCTTGACGATGCGCAGGTTGTGCTCGTCGTCCTGGTTGCGCACCAGCGCCTCGTCGAAGCCGCCGAAGCGCTCGAAGCTCGCGCGCGGCCAGCTGCCGAGGTAGACCGTGTCGACCCAGCCGTCGTAACGCAGGTCGCGCGAGCGCGCGCCGCCGGCGACCCAGCGCGACTGGAACGCGGCCGCCACGGCGTGCTGCATCGCATCCGCGCCGTCGTCAGGCACCGCGTGCCACGGCCCGCCGACGTTGTCGGCACCGGTCTCGGCCAGCACCGCCAGGCACTGCGCGACGTAGTCGTCGGCGTACTCGCTGTGCACGTCCATGCGCACGACGACCTCGCCGGTCGCGCGCCGCAGCGCCGCGTTCAGGCCGCTGGAGACGATACGCGCCGGGTTCGCGATCCACTCGATCCGCGGGTCGGCTGCGGCCAGTCGCTGCAGCAGCTCGCGGGTGCCGTCGTCGCTCTGGCCGTCGGCGATCACGAGCTGCAGCTGCCAGTCCGGCGGCAGCCGCTGGCCCAGCACGCCGGCACAGAATCGCTCGAGGTATCGGCGCTCGTTGCGGCACGGCACGATGACCGAGACGACCTTCATGCCGCCGCCCCGTGGGCACGGGCCGGCGCGTGCGAGCCGACCTCGCGGACCAGCGCGGTCCAGTGCCGGTCGCGCTCCTGCGGGCTGAAGACCTCGCGGCTGCGCGCGATGGCCGCAGCGCCCATGCGCTCGCGCCGCTCGTTCGGCACCGACAGCAGTTCTATCAGCGCGGCGGCGAGCGCCGCGACGTCGCCCGGCGGCACCAGGCGGCCGGTCTGCTCAGTGACGATCTCGCCCGGTCCGGTCGGGCAGTCGAACGCAACCGCCGGCACGCCCAGCGCCTGGGCCTCGAGCAGCGCGAGCGGCATGCCCTCGTAGCGCGACGACAGCACGAACACCGCGGCCGCGCGGTACAGCGGCTCGACCTGCGCGGTCGGCGCGAGCCACTCGATGGAGGGCGCGACGCCCAGCTCGTGCGCCAGCCGTTCGTGCTCGGCGCGCAGCGGCCCGTCGCCGACGACGCGCAATCGCGCCTGCGGCAGCTCACGGGCGACGGCGACCCAGGCGCGCACCAGCAGATCGAACCCCTTTTGCGCAACATGCCGCCCGACCGCGATCGCGATCGCATAGTCCACCGGCGCCGGGCTGTCGGCCCGCAGCGACGACGCGTTGTAGATCACCTGGGTGTTCGGGTTCAGCGCGCGAAAGCGCGCGGCATCGGCGTGCGTCAGGCTCACGACGGCCGCGACTTTCGGATAAAGCCAGCGCCGCAGCCGCTGCCAGAGCGCCGAGCGCGCGCCGTAGTGATTGTGGTCGCAGCAGATCGTGCGCGCCGCGTAACGGCGGTCCAGCAGCAGCACCGAGCAGGCGGTCGTCAGGCCGTTGAGCACGACGACGTCCGGATCGTCCGCTCGGGTCAGCGCTGTCAGCGTGCGGCCGATGCGCCACTGCGCCCGCAGCAGCCGCCACGCGCGCATGATCCGGCCACGTGCCTCGGCGGCGCCCTCGCCACGATCGTCATCGCGTCCGCGCAGCACGCGCACCGCCGGGTCCAGCGGATAGCGGATGCGCTCGCCCGAAGTCGCCATGCTGCCGACCGCCACCTCCATGCCGACGCCCGCCAGATGATTCGCCAGTGCGCAGACAAAGCGCTCGACGCCGCCGGCGATGTCCAGCCGGTCGCACAGCAGCAGCACGCGCAGCGGGCGACTCGTCATCGCGGCGCTGTCTTGGCGATCAGCGCCGGCACGTCGACGCGCTGGTAGTCGGGCGCCGGCAGCGCCAGGCCACTGTGGCGCAACACGTGCAGCCGCTCGCGCCCGGCGCGCAGCAGGTCGAGCCAGCCCCATTGCGCGAAGCGGCGGATCCAGATTCGACGCGCGCTCGACGTGGCGACTGCCGCCGGCGCAACGGCCGCGGCCCCGGTGCCGTCGCGCAGCCACTCATCCTGCGCATAGTCCGACTGCTGCGGCGCGGCGAGCGGTCCGGGCTCGCGCATCTTGCGCGCGATCACGAGCATGTACACCTCGTGGCTGTTGCGCAGGTTGACGCGTCGCTTCACGACCATCGGGTTCGCGACCTTCCACCAGCGCCACGCGTCGGCCTTCAGCGCGAAGTACAGACCGCACAGCTCGAAGCCGTTCTCCGGCCGGTACAGGTTGAAGAAAAGCTCGGGCGAGAACTGGTAGAAGCCGTGTCCCGCAAGGTTGTTCGCCGGCAGCGCATGCAACACGTGACCGCCGATACGGCACAGGTCCACGCAGTTGCGCCAGGCCACCGGGAAGTTGAAGACGTGCTCGAGACAGCCGAAGTCCAGCACCGCGTCGTAGCCGGCGCGAGCGTCGGCCAGCGCGCCGCTGTCGGGCCACGGCAGGTTCATGTCGTGGATCAGGCGCGCGTTCTCGTATGGCGACGCGTCGACCGAATCGGCCACCGAGGCGCCCAGCCACTGCTCCAGCAGCGGCTCGAAGTAGCGTGGTCCGCGGGCCGCTTCCGCGCCGGGCTCGGCCAACGGCGGCAGGCCGCGCAAGCGGCGATGCCGCTCGAGCTCGAAGTCTTCGATGAACAGCGCCTGCCGGCCGATCGCCAGCGTGCGATCGAAGTGCACGCCGAGGTCTTGCGCATGCGCGAGCAGGTTCAGGTTGTGGATGTCGATGCCCATGGCCCTGTTTGTTCTTCGTGTTCTCGTCAGGCGCGCTGCTGGGCACGCGCCGTCTGCCGCATCCCGACCAGCGCTGCGGCAATCACGGCCAGCTCGGCGG
>DATCSE010000061.1:0-5015 GCA_036568605.1 Burkholderiaceae bacterium
CCTCGGCCCGCTGGCTCGCATCGGCCAGCTGCGCAGTGCGCTCGCGCACCGCCTCTTCCAGGTGGTCGCGATGCCGGCGCAGGTCTTCCAGCGCCTGCTTGCGCGACGTGATGTCGCTGATCAGCCCGTCGAACTCCATCGGCTCGCCGCCCTCGCCGCTGCTGCGAAGGCGCGCGTTGAGCTGGACCCAGATCGGGTTCCCGTCGGCGCGCGTGAGCTCCAGCTCCATGCCGACGATCTCGCCGTCGCGCGCCAGCGCGGCGAACTGCGTGGCTAGCTGCTCGGGCGTGAACAGCGGCCGGCGGCCAGGGGATCGAGCGCCATTCGTCAGACCCTCGCGACCATCGGCGCCGTTGACCGCCACCATCAGCTCGGCCGGCGTCGCATAACCCATCAGCCGGGCCAACGCCGGGTTCGCGTCGTGCAGGCCGCCCGAACGGTCGAGCCGGAAGATCCCCTCCACCGCATTCTCGAAGATGCCGCGGTACTTCGCCTCGCTGTCGCGCAGTTGTGTCGCGGAGTCGCGCAGCCGGTCCGCCATCGCGTTGACGCGACTGGCCAGCCGGCCCAGCTCGTCGGCCGAGTCCGCCGGGCAGCGCGCGTCCAGATCGCCGTCGGCAATGCGGTCGACCATCTCCTCCAGGCGGTGGATGGGCTTGCTGACCACGCGCCGCAGCAGCACGAAGGTTGCCGCATAGATCATGGCCACGATCGCGGCCAGCAGCCCCAGCGTCACGCGCCGCGCATGGACGACGGCCTCCTCGACCAGTGCGCGGGTCATCACGACCCGCACCTCGCCGATCTTCTGCGGCGCCACCGCTCCCGGCGGCGTGTACTCGATGGGCACGACGCGCACGATCGCGTCGGCCGGCTGAAGTCCCTTGATCTTGGTCACGGTCGACACCGCGCCGTAACCGACCGCCGTGACGCTGAACTCGGCAACCTCGGGGTTGGGCGCGAGCGCCGCAAGCTGCTCGTCGATCGCCGCACGATCGACGTTCCACAGTGGGTAGGCCACCGAGCGGCTGAACAAGTCGGCGATGCGCGAGGCCCGCCCCTCCAGCTCGGCGAAGCGGCGCTCGCGCTCGTGCTCGATCAGCCCATAGGCCGAACCAGCGGCCACCAGCGCGACGAGCACAGCCAGTGCCAACACGAGCTTGGTGTGCAAGCTGGTCGCCCGCGTGATCAGGCGCGTCGGCAACGGCATGTCATGTGCGCAGCAGCGGCGTCAGGTTGAAGTCGTAACGGCCGGGTCGGGGATGCAACACCTTCGAGTAGATGCCGAAATCCAGCGCCCCATCGCGTTTGTAGACGGCTTGATCGTAATGTGCGGCATTGTCCCGGTTGACCACGTACAGGTAGTCCAGCTTCAGGTTCGGCCCGCCGTGCGCGGCGAAGTCCTGCCCATGGTGGTAGTCGTGCAGCAGCACCATCGCCCAGGCGCCGATGAAGAAGTGGCTGCCGATGGTCGCGGCGAGGCCGCCCTCCCGGATGCTCGCGATCGCATCGGGCCAGGCCCCCGCGCCGCCGACCAGCAGCCTGCCGCCGGTCGCCTTCACGGCGCGCAGCGCGCCCAGCGCCATCGTGTCGTTCGCAGCCCAGACGATGTTGGCCTGCGGATAGCGCGACAGCAGCACCTTGGCCTTGCTCTCGGCGTCGACGCCGCTCCAGTCGCTGTGCAGCAACTGCAGCGTCTGGCCGCGGCCGGCGCGCGCGATGTAGTCGTCGACGCCCTGCGCCCGCTCCAGCGAGACTGGCGTGGCCCGGTCTCCGGTGATGCCGATCACCCGCGGCTCGCGGTCACCGAGCTGCCGGTACAGCTCTTCCATCAGGCGATACTGGGAGCGCACCTCGTCGGTCGTCGCGGTCCCGATCCAGTTGCGGAGACGATCGCGCTCGTTGCCGATCTCGCGGCGCTGCTCGGGCGTCAGGTCGTTGTGGATCACGAGGATCTTGGACGGCGTGCGCGCGAACATCTGGAGCATCTGCTGCGCAGCCAGCTTCTCGTTGACCATCACGACGTAGTCGGGCGCATCGGCGCGCTGCGCGATGCTCTCGGCCTGGCGCAGCATCATCAGGTGATCACGCTCGGCGTACAGCACCTCGAGCTGCATGCCGAAGGTTTTGGCCGCGGCCGCCATGACACGCGCGGTCATGCTCCAGTGCGGCCCCTTCCCGCGCTCGACCGGCTCGCCCGGATTCAGGAACACGACCCGCGGCGCCGACGGCTGCGACGCCGCCGGCCGGGCTGCACTCCACAATCCGGCGGCGCCGACGAGTACGGCGGTTCGACGATCCATGGCGCTGTGTGCGGGCCGAGTCGGGCGGTTGCCTGGGAGAGCCCTGATTGCACCACGCACGGCGGTGCTTCACAACGCCGGCCAAACCCGATCCCGCGCGCGGCGGACGCCCGCTGGTTCGGGGACTGGCACCGGCGCGGCCGTCAGCGCGTCGTCGTGTGCCGCTCGATCGCGCTGCGCAGGTCCTGCGGGATGTCGATCGCCCGATGCGTCTCCAGCGACGTGGTCACGATGACCTGGCGCAATCCCATGCGCAGGTCGTCGTCGCCGCGCCCGGTGCAGCGCAGCGCGAGCGTCAGCGAGCGCTGCCCGAGCCGCTCGACGTCCAGCGACAAGGTCACGAGGTCGCCGAGCCGGCTCACCGACTTGAAGTCGGCCTCGAGCCGCACGGTCGGCAGCCCGACGCGGCGCTCCACGACCAGCCGGTGGTAGCCGATGCCCAGCGCGTCGGTGATCCAGTCCTCGACCAGCCCGTTGAACATCACGAAGTACTGCGGATAGAAGACGATGCCCGCGGGGTCGCAATCGGAGAAGCGGATGCGGCGCTGTGCCTGGAACACGCTCATTTCTTGTTGTCTCCTTCAAAATCCTCTTCACCGCAGAGTACGCAGAGAACGCAGAGAGCCGCAGAGAAAGCATGAATTCCTCTGCGAACCTCTGCGTTCTCTGCGTACTCTGCGGTAAAGGCTGTTGACGTCATTCGGTCGCGGCAGTGCCCGCCACCTGCAGGCGCAGCGCGCCCAGCTGCTCGTGCAGGTGCTGCACGGTTCCCGCATCGAGCCCGCCGAACAGCTCGACGACCCAGCGCTCGTGCTCCTTGGCCATCGCCTCGAAGCTGCGGCGCCCGTCGGGCGTCAGGCGCACGATCCAGGAGCGGCGGTCGTTCGGGCTGCTCTCGCGCGTGACCAGGCCGTCGCGCTCGAGCTCGTCGGTCAGGCCGGTGATGTTGCCGCCGGTCACCATCAGGTAGCGCGAGAGGTCGCGCATCTTCAGCCCGTCGCGGTGGCGGTGCAGTTGCGCGAGGTAGTCGAAACGGCTCAGCGAGATGCCGAAGCGCATGCGCAGGCGCTTGCGGATCTCGTCTTCGATCTGGGTCGTGCACGACAGCATGCGCAGCCACAGCTTCAGCGCCGCGTGGTCCGACTTCTGGATGCGGGCCTCGTGCCCTAGTCTCATGACAACCCCTCGTCCGACGGGTACGTCGGCCGATCCCCCGAGGGGATGCGGGCCGGCTTGGGAGCGGCCCGGCGCTCGGCCCGCGGAAGCAACGTTGAGACAGAGTGCCTCACATAACCTCCCCGCCGGAGACCGAGATCGCCTGCCCGGTGATCGCCGAGGCGTCGTCGCCGCACAGCCAGCGGACCGCATCGGCGACCTCGCGCGTCTGCACGATGCGCTGCTGCGGATTGCCCTTCGCGAACTCGGCCAGCGCATCGGCCTCGCTGCGGCCGGTCTTCGCGACGACGTTGGCAACGCTCGCGCGCAGGATGTCGGTGTCGGTGTAGCCCGGGCACACGGCGTTGACCGTGATGCCTTTCTTTGCGACCTCCAGCGCCAGCGCGCGGGTCAGCCCGATCACGCCGTGCTTGGCCGCCACGTACGCGCTGACGTAGGCATAGCCCTTCTGCCCCGCGGTGCTCGCGATGTTGACGATGCGGCCGTCGCCGGCCTCCAGCATGTCGGGCAGCGCGGCCTGCGAGCACAGGAAGGTGCCGGTCAGGTTGACCGCGAGCATGCGCTGCCACAGCGCGAGCGAGGTCTTCGCGAAAGGCGCGCTCTCGGCCTGGCCGGCGTTGTTGACGAGGATCGCGATCGGGCCGCGCGCGCCGCGTGCCGCGGCGAACGCCGCCTGGACCTGCGTCGGGTCGGCGACATCGGCGACCGCGATGCCGTGCGAGCCATGCGCGGGCGGCGGCAGGTCGGCAGCCAACGCCGTCAGCGCGCCGGCATCGCGGCCCAGCAGCGTCACGCTGGCGCCTTGCGCGGCCAGCATGCGCACGATGGCTGCGCCGATGCCGCGGGCGGCGCCGGTCACGAGGGCGTGTCGGGGCGTTCTAATCGTCATACCTTTAGTCTCCACTGCGACGGCGTGCGATCCCAGGCCGTCGCGGTCACGCCGCGTTCGCGCAGCTTGTATTTCTGCACCTTGCCGTTCTCGGTGCGCGGCAGCTCGTCGACCAGGTCGATGTAGCGTGGGATCGCGAAGCGCGGCAGGCGCGTCTCGCAGTAGCTTGCAAGCTCGGCGGCGAGCTCGGCCCCTGCAGGCGCCGCCCCGGGGCGCAGCAGCACCGCGGCCATCACCTCGTCCTCGGCCAGCTCCGATTGCACCGGGTAGACCGCGGCCGCGGCCACCGCCGCATGGCTGACCAGCACCTGCTCGACCTCCCACGACGAGATGTTCTCGCCGCGCCGGCGGATCGCGTCCTTGATGCGGTCGATGAAGCGGAACGCTCCGTCGGCCTCGCGCACGACGCGGTCGCCGGTGTGGAACCACAGGTTGCGCCAGGCTTCGACGGTCTGGTCCGGCATCCCGTAATAGCCGCTCGCGAACGCGTACGGCTCGTCGGCGCGCAGCACCAGCTCGCCGGCCTTGCCGGGCGGCAGCTCGACGTCGTGCGCGTCGACGACACGCGCGTCGAAGCCGGGCCGCAGCCAGCCCATCACGCCGCGGCGCGGCGAATCGGGCGCGGTCGCGATCACGAAGTTGGTCTCGGT
>DATCSE010000062.1:0-3023 GCA_036568605.1 Burkholderiaceae bacterium
CTGCCGTTGCACCATGGGACTGCCGCGGCGGGTGAGCCGCTGTACCGGATCACGGTCGCGCTCGACCAGCAGACCGTCGCCGCCTATGGTCAGGCCCAGGCGCTGTCGCCCGGGATGCAGATCGAAGCCGACGTGCTGCTCGATCGACGACGACTGATCGAGTGGTTGTTCGAGCCGGTGCTCGGCGTCGCGAGCCGCGTCTGACGGAGCTGACATGGCCACGCCTCGCAACCCGCTCGACGCCCTGAAGCTCGGCTTGTCCGGCCGGCGCCTGCCGATGATCCTGCAGACCGAGGCCGCCGAGTGCGGCCTCGCGTGCCTGGCGATGATCGCGGCACACCACGGGTTGCGGTTGGATCTCCCGACGCTGCGCCAGCGTTTCTCGGTGTCGCTGAAGGGCACCACGATGGCCGACCTGGTACGCCTGGCCGGCCAGCTGAACCTCGGCTCGCGCGCGCTGCGGGCGGAGATCGAGCACTTGAGCGGCCTCGCGATGCCGTGCGTGCTGCATTGGGATTTGAACCATTTTGTCGTGCTCAGGGAAGTCAGCCGCGGGTGGGCCGTGATCCACGACCCTGCCCGCGGCGTTCGACGCCTGCCGCTGGCGGAGGTGTCGAAGCACTTCACCGGCATCGTGCTCGAGCTCACGCCGCAAGCCGAGTTCCAGCCGCGTACCGAGCGGCGCAGTGTCAGCCTGCGCCAGCTGCTCGGACGCGTGACCGGCCTGAAGCGTTCGCTGGCGCAGATCTTCACGCTGGCGATCGCGCTCGAAGGCTTCCTGCTGCTGTCTCCGTTCTTCATGCAATGGGTGGTCGACAACGTGCTGGTCAGCCTGGATCGCGACCTGCTGCTCACGTTGGGTGTCGGATTCGCGTTGCTCGTGCTGATCCAGGTCGGCACCGGCGCGATCCGCTCGTGGGCGGTGCTGCACCTGTCGGCGACCCTGAACCTGCAGTGGCTCTCGAACGTATTCGCGCACCTGATGCGGCTGCCGGTCGCGTGGTTCGAGAAGCGCCATACCGGCGACGTGCTGTCGCGCTTCGGCGCGGTCCAGCAGATCCAGCAGACGTTGACCACGAGCTTCATCGAAGCCGTGCTCGACGGGCTGCTTGTCGTCGCGACGCTGGCGATGATGCTGATCTACAGCGGCACGCTGACCGCAATCGCGCTGGCCAGCGTGGCGCTGTACGCGCTGCTGCGCTGGGCGTTTTTCCGCCCGCTGCGCGAGGCCACCGAAGAGGCCATCGTCTTCGACGCGAAGAAGTCCAGCCACTTCCTCGAGTCGCTGCGCGGCGTGCAGTCGATCAAGCTGTTCAACCGGCAGGAGGACAGACAGGCGCGGTTCATGAACCTCGTGGTCGACTCGATGAACGCGAACATCGCGACCCGCAAGCTCGACCTGACGCTGGGCGTGCTGCACAAGCTGCTGTTCGGCCTCGAGCGCGTCGCGATGATCTGGGTCGGCGCACTGCTGGTGATGGACCACACCTTCTCGGTCGGGATGCTGTTTGCCTTCGTCGCGTACAAGGAGCAGTTCGCGACCCGGGTCAGCGCACTGATCGACAAGACCGTCGAAGTGAAGATGCTGAAGCTGCAGGGCGAACGGCTGGCCGACATCGTGCTCAGTGCGCCCGAGCCGCAGCCCGAGTTCGCGCCGCGCGTGCACGACGTGCCGCTCAGCCTGGAGCTGCGCAACGTCAGCTTCGCGTACTCCGACTCCGAGCCGGAGGTGCTGCGCTACCTGAGCCTGAACATCGAACCCGGCGAGTCGGTCGCGATCGTCGGCCCGTCGGGTTGCGGCAAGACGACACTGCTGAAGCTGATGCTGGGCATACACGCGCCGCGCACCGGCGAGATCCGGATCGGCGGCGTCACGCTCGGGCAGCTGGGCATGCGCGCGTGGCGCGACATGATCGGCACGGTGATGCAGGACGACCAGCTCTTCGCCGGTTCGATCGCCGACAACATCAGCTTCTTCGACCCGGCTGCCGAGCCGGCTTGGATCGAGCAATGCGCCAAACTGGCCGCGGTGCATGCCGAGATCGTCGCGATGCCGATGGGCTATCACACGCTGATCGGCGACATGGGCGCCAGCATCTCGGGCGGCCAGAAGCAGCGCATCCTGCTGGCTCGGGCGCTCTACAAGCGGCCCAAGATCCTGTTCCTGGACGAGGCCACCAGCGCACTGGACATCGAGCGCGAACGCGAGGTGAACAACGCGATCCGCCAGCTCGAGCTGACCCGCGTGATCGTGGCGCACCGGCCCGAGACGATCGCCTCGGCCAGCCGCGTGATCGTGCTGCACGGCGGCAAGGTCGCGCAAGACCTGCGCAGCGTCCCCGGAGGCGGCAACAACAGCCTCACGCGCTAGCGCGCCACCGAGCCGGCCTACACTCGCCGGCATGCAGATTCTGGGGATCGAGTCGTCGTGTGACGAAACCGGCGTTGCGCTCGTGCGCAGCGAGAGTACCGGCACGCCGCAACTGCTCGCGCACGCGTTGCACAGCCAGATCGACATGCATGAAGCCTATGGCGGCGTCGTGCCCGAGCTCGCGTCGCGCGACCACATCCGGCGCGTCGTGCCGCTTGCGCGGCAAGTGCTGGCCGAGGCCGGCGCGTCGCTGGATGCCGTCGATGCGATCGCGTACACGCGCGGGCCGGGGCTTGCCGGGGCGCTGCTGGTCGGCGCCGGCGTGGCCTGCGCGCTCGCGACCGCGCTGGACCGGCCCGTGATCGGCGTGCATCACCTCGAGGGGCATCTGCTGTCGCCGTTCCTGTCGGCCGACCCGCCGGCGTTCCCGTTCGTCGCGCTGCTGGTCTCCGGCGGCCACACCCAGCTGATGCGGGTCGCCGATGTCGGGCAATACGAACTGCTGGGCGAGACGATAGACGACGCGGCCGGCGAGGCGTTCGACAAGTCGGCGAAGCTGCTCGGCTTGGGCTATCCCGGCGGGCCGGCGCTCGCGCGGCTCGCCGCGTTCGGCAACCCCGAGGCATTCGAGTTGCCGCGACCACTGCTGCAC
>DATCSE010000063.1:0-23696 GCA_036568605.1 Burkholderiaceae bacterium
CAACGCGATCCAGTTGACTTCCCAAGTGGCGCCCCCGTCGGAGGAGAACGCCTGCTCGAAGCGGCAATGGTCCGCGTCCAGAACGTCGATGACAAAACGGACGTGGATGGGCTTGCCCTTGAACGTCTCGGCACTGTAGAAGACGCCGTGCCGGCCGCCGTTGAAGCCGCCGCTCATGGGCTGCTCCAGCGTTCCGCTCGTCACGCCGGAATAGTTCAGTGTCCAGCGCTGGCGTTGCGTGTCGAACAGGCGCAATGAAACCCCTTCGATGCGGCCCAGCGGGCCGGCGATCTCGAGCTCGACCAGATTCGCCCGCCCGCCCAGCAACGGATGAACCTGGCTGGTCCCGGTGTATTCAGCCCACTCGTGCGAGCCGCTCAACGGCTGCAGGAGCCTGCGCAGCGATGTGTGCCAGCGGCCATGCTCGAAATCGAAATCCTGCGGCGTGCCGACCGGCGTCTGAAGCGTCGTGAGCGCCGTACCATGGCCGGGGCTGGTTGGCGGCGAGGTATCTGCGCAAGCTGCGACGCTCGCAATCGCCAGGGACATGACAGCCATACGCACCGCGGAGAGAGCAAGGATGCAGGGCATGGAAACGACTGTAGCCAACACGATCGCGACCACCAAGAAGGCACCTGCAGGTAACCGTCCGCGCATCGCCCGCGCCAATCAAGTGTCCGGTTGCGCTCTCACGGCCGCGCTCGCCGCGATGGGCGGGCGCTGGAAATTGTTCATCGTGTACCGGCTCTCCGACGGTCCGATGCATTTCGCCGCGCTGCGACGCAGCCTCCCGGAGATGAGTGCCAAGGTGCTGGCGCAGCAGCTGCGCGACATGCAGGCCGACGGACTGATAGACCGCAAGCCGCGCGGCCCGGTGCCCGCGCCGGTGGTGTATGAGCTCACGCCGCACGGCCTGTCGCTGCTGCCGGTGGCCGAAGCGATCCGTCGCTGGGGCATGACGCACCAGGACTTTCGGACTCGCATGGGAAGGCCGGATATCGCGACGGACGCACGTGCGGTCTGCGACGTCGGCATCGTGGGCCTGAAATAGGTCGGCAGCCGATTCACGGGTGGATCGCTTTCGCCCAACGCGAGCTCGATTTCAGAACGTTTCAGGTCACAAGCCAGCCGTCTCGATGAACTACCGCCACCTGTACTACTTCTGGGTCGTCGCCAAGCAAGGCGGCTTCGCGCGTGCGGCCAAGCGGCTGGACATGGCGGTGCAGACCATCAGCGCGCAGGTGCGTGAGCTCGAGAAGGCACTCGGCCATCAGCTGCTCAAGCCGGCTGGACGCGGCGTGGCGATGACCGACGCCGGCCAGGCCGCCTTCGCGCGCGCCGAGGAGATCTTCCAGATCGGCCAGACGATTCCCGATCAGGTGCGCGAAGCGGCGAGCGGCAAGGTGGCGCGTCTGGCGGTCGGCCTGTCGGACGGCATCTCGAAGCTGGCCGTGCACACCTTGCTGGAGCCCGTGCTGGGCACGCCCTCGCTGCGCCTGGTGTGCCACGAAGGCGAGTTCGAAGAACTGTTGGCGGAGCTCGCGCTGCATCGGCTGGACCTCGTACTGGCCGGGCAATCGGCGCCGCGCAATCCGAACCTGCGCCTGACGACCGAACGCCTGGCCGAGTCGCCGGTGGCCTGGTACGGGCCTACCGCGCTCGTGCGCAAGGCCGATGTCGACCAGTTTCCGCAGTCGCTGAACCGCTTGCCGGTGCTGTTGCCCACGGGTCATTCGGCCCTGCGTTCCCGGCTCGACCATTGGTTCGAGGCCAAGGGTCTGCGGCCGCGCGTCGTCGGCGAGTTCGAGGACAGCGCGCTTCTGGCCGTGTTTGCCGCACGCGGCCTGGGCGTGTTCCCGGTGAGCCGGCTCGGTGCGGGTGACGCGGGCTGGATGCACGGGTTGCGCCCCCTGGGACGCTGCGATGACGTGACCGAAGAGATCCACGCCATCCGCTCGCGCCGCGGCCAGCACCACCCGCTGGTGCTGAAGATCATCGATTCGGCACGCGCCTGACGTCGCGAAGAAGCAGGAATTTCCGAAGTCAAATCTCGCCAAAAGCTGCTTTTTCAGAACTGAATCGAGGTCCAGACTTCAGCTGTCACCCAGTTGAAGGAGAGATCTGCGATGAAAGTCCTGTTCAAGGCCCGCACTCCGCAGGCCACCGAACTGCGCGACCTGACCGAGCGCCGCGTGCGCTTCGTGTTGCGTCGCCTCGGATGGCTCGTTCCTCGTGCGGAGGTGCAAATGTCGGACGTGAACGGCAGCCGCGGCGGCATCGACAAACGCTGCCAGGTCGAGTTGAAGACCGACGGCGCCGGCTCGGTCGTCGTCACCTCCGTCGCGAACGAATGGCGCACCGCGCTGGACAACGCGCTGGCGCGCGCTGCACGGTCGCTGATGCGCTTGTGGCGCCGCGACACGGACTCGCGGCGGCTGCGCCAGCGCCTGGTCAGTCTCCAACGCTGAAGCCCCAACCAACCTTCCAACGAACCACGGAGCATTCACGATGAACTCGATGATTCCCGTCACATCGACTGCGGGTCGCGCGGACACCGGCGCGTCCGCGGCGCAGCGCAACCGTGTGCTGCGCAACACCTACTGGTTGCTGGCGCTGTCGATGCTGCCCACCGTGCTGGGCGCCTGGATCGGCGTGTCGACCGGCATGGCCAGCGCGATGTCGCCCGGCATCGGCCTGATCGTCTTCCTGGGCGGTGCGTTCGCCTTCATGTTCGCGATCGAGAAGACCAAGAACTCGGCGGCCGGCGTGCCGGTGCTGCTGGCCTTCACGTTCTTCATGGGGTTGATGCTGTCGCGGCTGGTGGGTCAGGTGCTGGGCTTGGCCAACGGCGCCAACCTCGTGATGCTCGCATTCGCGGGCACGGGAGCGATCTTTCTCGGCATGGCGAGCCTGTCGTCGCTGATCAAGCGCGACCTCTCGGCGATGGGCAAGTTCCTCTTCATCGGCGCGATCATGCTGCTGGTGGCGGGCATCGCCAACGTCTTCATCCAGTCGAGCGCGCTGCTGATCACGTTGTCGGTGCTGGCCATCGGCATCTTCTCGGCATTCATCCTGTATGACCTGAAGCGCGTCCAGGACGGGCTCGAGACCAACTACATCAGCGCCACGCTGGGCGTGTACCTGAGCCTCTACAACGTCTTCCAGTCGCTGCTGGCCGTGCTGGGCCTGACGTCCGGCCGAGACGAGTGACGATGCCGGCACACCTCGAGCACGACGCCGCGCAGCCATCGGTGCGCCGGATCGCGATCGAATCGGGGGTGCCACATCTGCGAGATCGTGATGTGCTCCGTGGTCACCGGCAGCTCGAACGAGCGCAGCGTGTTGCTCGCTCGCGAGTGATCGAAGTACGACGCGGGGATCAGCGCCACCATGTCGGTCGCGGCCGCCGTCGACATCGCGGTGCCGAAGCTGGGAACGACGACCGCGACGTTGCGCGTCAAGCCGGCGGCGGCGAGCGCCTCGTCCACGGGACCGGCGATCCGCCCTCGGCGCGACGTGACCACATGGTCGCAGGCCGCATAGCGCTCCGGTGTGATCTCGCCTTCGGCCAGCAGCGGGTGCCCCTGTCGCACGACGGCGATGAAGCGGTCCCGGTAGAGCGCCTGAACGCGCACCTCGGGGCCGGACTCGCCCAGAACGCCGACGTCCAGGTCGATCAATCCCTCGCGCAGCGGGCGCACGTCCTTGTCGGGCTTGGGTGCGAAGCGCAGGCGCACGCCGGGCGCTTCGCGCGCGGTGCGTGCCGCCAGCAGGTGCGCGAAGGCCTCGGTGAAGCCGTCATTGGCCCGCACGGTGAACATGCGCGCCAGCGTGCTCAGGTTCAGGTCGGGTCCGGCCGGCTGCAGGACGGCGCTGGCCTCCTCGACCAGCGCCTTGACCCGCTCGCGCAGCGCGAGCGCCCGCGGCGTGGGGACCATGGCCCGGCCCGCACGCACCAGAAGCTGATCGCCTGTCGCTTCGCGCAGCCGCGCCAGCGTGCGGCTCATCGCCGATTCGCTCAGACCCAAACGCTCCGCCGCTTTCGAGACGCTGCCCTCTGAGAGCAGCGCGTTCAACGCAATGAGGAGGTTGAGGTCGGCGTCCGCGGGCATGCAGCGAAGCTAGCACGGTTTGGTGCGCCGACCCGGCGCCGCATGCAGGAACAAGATGCGCGCCGCGCGCTGTTCCGGCCGAGGTCGTCGACCTATGCTGACGTGGCGCGATCGAGCGTGCCCTCCTTGGTCTCCACGTATGCTGTCACCCGTCCTCGAATCCAGTTCCGCTGCGGTCTCTCGCCGTACCGAATCCGGCGCGTCGAACGAGCTCGATGGTCTGCCGCTGCCGCGGCGCTACGCAGCCGTCGCGGCGATCCTCGGTGCGATCGTGCTGGTGGTGCTCGATGGCGCGATCGCCAATGTCGCGCTGCCCAGCATTGCGCAGCAGTTGCAGGCGGCGCCGGCCGACGCTGTCTGGATCGTCACGGCCTACCAGCTCGCCGTCGTGATGTTCCTGCTGCCCGCTTCCGCTGTCGGCGAGAGACTGGGCTATCGCCGCGTGTTCAGCGGCGGCATCGCGCTGTTCACCGTGGCGTCCGCGTTGTGCGCGATGGCGCCGTCGTTGCCGTGGCTGGTGGCGGCCCGATGCCTGCAGGGCCTGGGCAGCGCTGCGGTGATGCCGCTCGGTCTTGCGCTGTTGCGCTTCACCTATCCGCGCCGGCTGCTGGGTCAGGCGATCGCCTGGAACGCGCTGACGGTCGCCGGCGCGTCCGCGTCCGGGCCGGCGGTCGGTGCCGCGTTGCTGTCCGTGGCGAGCTGGCCGTGGCTGTTCGCGGTAAACCTGCCGATCGGCGCGCTGGTGCTGGCCGCCTGTGCCGGCTTGCCGCGCCCGCAAGTCTCCAGGCGCCGCCTGGACCTCGTGAGCATCGCCCTGAACGCCATCATGTTCGCCGCCTTCGTGCTGGGCAGCGACAGCCTGCCGTCGGCTCCGTGGTACGGCGGTGCGTTGCTGGTCGTGTCGGTCGCCTCGATGCTGCTGCTGGTACGGCGCGAGATGCCGAAAGCAGCGCCGCTGATCCCGCTGGATCTGCTGCGGGTGCCTTCGTTTCGGTTGTCGATCGTCGCCTCGGTGTGCTGCTTCACCGGGCAGATGATCGGCTATGTGGCGCTGCCCTTCTACTTCCAGCACGAGCTGGGCCTGAACGCGATGGCCACCGGCCTGCTGATGACGCCATGGCCGCTGGCGGTGATGGCGGCCGCGCCGCTGTCGGCGCGCCTGGCCAAGCGCGTGCCGACCGCATGGCTCTGCGCCGTCGGAGGCGGGTGTCTTGCGATCGGCCTGGCGCTGTGCGCCGTCTGGCCGCTTCACGGCGACCCGCGGGTACCGATGGCTCTCTTCACGAGCCTGGCCGGCTTCGGCTTCGGGTTGTTCCAGACTCCCAACAACCAGAACATGCTGCTCGCCGCGCCGAAGGAACGCAGCGGCGCAGCCGGAGGTACCCAGGGGACCGCACGGCTGACCGGGCTGACGCTCGGCAGCCTGTTGATCGGCCTCGCGTTCGAGCTGCTGCCGTCGGCGAGCGCCGTGCACTGGGGCCTGGCGCTCGCGGCGCTGACTGCATTGGCGGGCGGGGCGGTGAGCTTGCTGAGAGGCCCGAAAGGGACCGAGGTGTGCGCCGTGCGATGAGCGAGGTTCACGGGCAGCAGCGTCAGACGAGGCAACTGCACTCAGGGCGTCGCGAGCCCCCAGCTCTTGCGCGCAGCTTCCTGCAGGAAGGCGGTCACCGCCCGCACGCGCGAAGCGTTGCGCCGGCTCGGCAAGGAGACGGCGTACATCGTGTACGGCGCCCGTGAAGCGAAGGACTGCAGGACTTCGACCAGCTTGCCATCCGCCACATCCGCTGCAGCCAAGGGCCGTGACAGCACCCCGATGCCGGCGCCGGCCACCAGCGCGCGGTGAAGCAGCGCCGAGCTGTTGGCCGCCAGCTGCGATCTGACGGTGATCTCCAGCTTGCGCCCGGCGTGGCGGAACGCCCACGTGACGGCTGGTCCCTGCGAGGTATGCGTCACCGTCTGATGCCGGTGCAGGTCCGCCGGCTCGGCCGGGTCTCCATGCCGTCGCAGGTAGTCCGGCGACGCATACAGGCGCCGCTCGAACGAACCCAGTGCGCGGGCAACCACTGCGTCGCTGCTGCCTTGCGTCGTGCGCAGTGCCACATCGATGCCATCGGTCACCAGGTCCACCACGCGGTCATCGGCCACCAGCTCGATGCGCAACGCCGGATGTCGCTCACGCAGAGCGGCCAGCTGCGGCACGATGAGCTGCTCGCAGATCTCCTGGCTGGACGCCAGCCGCACCGCGCCGGCCACACCGTGGCGTTGCTTGTCGAACGAAGCCGCCATCTCTTCGAGCCGGCCCACGAGCTCACGCGCTTCCTGCACCAGCTCGGCGCCTTCGGGCGTTGCCGACAAGCCGTGCGTGGAGCGGCGCAGCAGCGTGATGCCGAAGCCGGCTTCGAGGCGGTCGATGCCACGCGAGACGACCGATACCGCCACATCCATCTCCCGCGCCGCTGCCGAGAACGATCGCAGTTCGAGCGAGCGCACCAGCCAGCGCAGGTCGGCAGGGTCGGGAAGGAAAGGTCGCATCGGAAGGTCCTTCGGCTCTTGTCGCGCTTTGCGCTTGCTTTTGCTTTGGGAGCAAAACCGATTATGCCGAGCGGAGCTTTCCGGTCGCGACCTGGCTGCCTACAGTCACTGCACCCACCACCCAGCAACGCAAAGGAAACAGCCATGCCCATCCTCAACGTCAAGGTCAGCGCGCCGCGCACGACGGAACTTTCCGAACGCATCAACGAGATGCTGCTGGAGCTGACCAGCCGCGTGCTCGGCAAGCGGCGCGACCTGACCGCGATCGCGATCGACTACGTCGACCCACGCGACTGGTTCGTCGGCGGCAAGTCCCTGGCCGAACAGAAGCTGGCCAGCTTCTACTTCGACGTCAAGGTGGTCGACGAAACCAATACCAAGGCCGAGAAGGCGCACTACGTGGCCGAAGCGTTCGAGGCCTTTGCCGCCTTGCTCGGCCCGCTGCACCCTGAAAGTTATGTCTACGTGCACGACGTGCGGGCCACCGCCTACGGCTTCGGCGGCAAGACGCAGGAATACCGCCACCAGCACCCGAACCTTTGAGGAGACGGCCATGGAATTCGCCAACCTCGTCGTCGCCTCGGCCATGCGCCGCGCAGGGCTGGAGGCCTGGATACCCGAAGGTGACGGCAAGTGGTCGCTGCCGCTGCAGTTCCTGCCCGCCGGCGCGGGTTGGGTCGAGTTGATGCGGCTGGACCCCGGCGTGCGCGTGGGCCTGCATCGGCACACCGGCGAAGTGCATGCACTGAATCTGGCCGGCGAGCGCCGCCTCAACGATGGGCGGGTGCTGCGTGCCGGCGACTATGTCTACGAACCCGCCGGCAATGTCGACTGGTGGGAAGCAACGGGCCCGGAGCCGCTGATCGTGCACGTGGTCGTCAAAGGCAGCGTCGAATACCTGGGCGCGCATCACAGCGTGCTGCGGCGGATCGACACCGCCGACCGCATCGCGGCCTACCGCCAGCACTGTGCGGCCATCGGCAGCCGGCCCCATGAGTTGGTTTGAGCCGGCATCGGCAAGCGCTCGTGCGCGACCTCGTGCCTAGACCGCCTCGCGCCCTCGCACCACCCAGCGCTCCAGCGCCGCCGTCAGCACTGCCCGACTCACCGGCTTGTAGATCACGTCATCGATCCCCGCTGCCAGACAGCGGTCGCGGTTCACGGTCTGCGCGTCGGCGGTGA
This sequence comes from Burkholderiaceae bacterium, assembly GCA_036568605.1. GTDB lineage: Bacteria > Pseudomonadota > Gammaproteobacteria > Burkholderiales > Burkholderiaceae_C > DATCSE01. The sequence goes on from DATCSE010000063.1 coordinate 7,827, forward strand.
TCGCGATGACCGGCAGGCGCGTGCCGCGGCGCTGCTCTTGGTCGCGAATGTGCCGGGTCGCCTCGTAGCCGTCCATCTCCGGCATGTGGCAGTCCATCAGGATGATGTCGTACGCGCCGTCGGCGGCGGCGCGGTGGGCCTCGATGCCGTTGCGCGCGACGTCGACGTCGCACTCGAGCAGCGCCAGCATGTTCACGATGATGAGCTGGTTGACCTCGTCGTCCTCGGCGAGCAGCACGCGGGTGCGGCCGGTTCTTTTCACGGCGGTCGGCGCGGCCGACGCGCGCGGTACCGCTCGCTTCAATGGCACGTCGATCCAGAAGCGCGAACCGACGCCGAGCTCGCTGCGCACGTCCAGCCGCCCGCCCATCAGCTCGGTCAGATCTTTCGCGATCGCGAGCCCCAGGCCGCTGCCGCCATGGCGGCGGGTGCTCGACCCGTCGCCCTGCTCGAACGCGTCGAAGATCGAGGCGAGATGCGTCGCGGAGATGCCGATACCGGTGTCCTGCACCGAGATCCGCACGGTCGTGCTGTCGGGGTCGTCATGCGTGTCGATCACCGCGGCCTCCAGCACCACCTCGCCGCGGTCGGTGAACTTGACCGCGTTGTAGAGCAGGTTCAGCAGCACCTGGCGCAGCCGGTGCGGGTCGCCGTGCACCCAGTCCGGCACCGCGGGGGCGACGCGGCACTGCAGCGTGACCGGCCGATCGCGGGTCGCCAGCGCGACCAGCTCGGCTGCCTCGGCGAGCAGGCCGGGCAGGTCGAAGTCCGCCGGGCTGAGCTGCATCTTGCCGGCCTCGATGCGTGCCATGTCGAGCACGTCGTCGATCAGGTGCATCAGCGCGGTGGCCGAGTGGCGTACCACCTGCACATACCGTTGCTGGGCCGGTGAGACGGTCGTCTCGAGCAGCAGCTCGGTCGCGCCGAGGATGCCGTTCATCGGGGTGCGGATCTCGTGGCTGACCACCGCCAGGAACTGCGACTTCGCGCGGCTCGCTCGCTCGGCCTCGGCGCGGGCCCGTTCGAGCTCGGCGGCCTGTGCCCGCAGCACGGCCGCGTTCTCGGCCAGGTTCGCGAGCGATTCGCGTGCGCTGCGCATCGCCTGTTGCAGGCGCTTGCGCAGCCGCTCGGTCACGACGCCGGTGGCGGAGAGATACCAGCCGAGCAGGTACAGGGTCGCGGCGATGCCGGCGCGCTGCGTCGGCGTCGCCGTCTGCACGCCGACCCAGGCCTCCCAGACCCCGTACGCCAGGTACGCCACCGTCACGACATGCGCGAAATACAGGGCCCGCCGGAATCCGAACCCGACCTGGTCGACAACCCGCACGAGCAGCAGGTACGCGAAGAACAGGTTGGCATGCTCCAGGACCGACAGATTGACGAGCCAGACCACGATGTCGGCGTGGAACAGCAGCAGCGGCAGGTCGACGCGCGTGCGCCCATGGCTGTGCTGCAGCAGCAGCCACGCGGCGCCGGCGTAGCCCGCATTGATGGCCACCAGGCCAGCGATCGCCGAGCCGGCCCACGGGACGACAGGCCCCAGGTCCTGCAGCAGCACCATCCCGCACAAGGTGGCGAAGCCGATCGCGCGCAGGATCGGAATCTGCACGGCATGCAGCTGGCGCGACGCGGCGGCCCGTCGCTGCTGGAGGAGGGTCTCGTCGAGCGTGAAGCCCCCCTCGAGTTCCGAACGCGGCATGTTCGACATGGCCTGTCCCGCGATCCGACGCCGACAAGGGACCCACCGCCCCGGGCGCCAAGGGGCGCGCGAATCGTGCAACAACGCGCGGGACTTGGCGAGTCCCAAAGTTTGGGAGGCGCGGCGCGCCGCAGCGCCCGGCGCCCGACGGGCTACCGGCGAGGCCGGTCGGGCTCCATCGTGGCGTCGTAGCGTCCCTCGCAGGCCGCGCCGTTCAACCGGGCCCGCTCGAGCAGCGCCTGCTGTGCGCTGCGCACGTTGCCGGCCTGCCCCTTCCAGGCCTGCAGTACCGGGTCCTGCAAGGCACGCCCGTACGAGAAACTCAGCCGCCAGGGCTGCGGCGCCAGCCGGTTCATCGCGTCCAGATGCGCGCTGGCCTCGGCCGGCGTCTGCCCGCCCGACAGGAAGAAGACGCCCGGCACCGCCGCCGGCACGCAGCGCCGCAGCACGCGGACCGTCTGCGTCGCGACCTCGGCCGCCGAGGCCTGCCGCGCCTGCTCCTTGCCGGCGACGACCATGCTGGGCTTCAGCACCATGTGCTCGAGAACGACCCGGTGTCTGTGCAGCGCGGCGAAGACTTCGTGCAGCACGGCCTCGGTCACGTCGGCGCAGCGCTCTATCGTGTGGCCGCCGTCCATCAGCACCTCGGGCTCGACGATGGGCACGACCGCTTCGTCCTGGCAGATCGCGGCGTAGCGCGCCAGCGAGTCCGCGTTGGCCTCGATCGCGAGGGGGCTCGGCAGCGTGTCGGAGACGTTGTAGACGGCGCGCCACTTCGCGAACCGCGCGCCCTGTTCCTTGTAGTGGGCCAGGCGCTTCGCGAGCCCGTCCAGGCCTTCGGTGATCTCGTCGCCCGGCGCCCGCGCCAGCGCGATCTTGCCGCCGTCGACCTTGATGCCGGGCACGATGCCCTGGCGCGCCGCCAGCGCCGGCAGCGGCGTGCCGTCGTCGGCCCGCTGCGCCAGCGTTTCTTCGTACAGGATGACCCCGCTGATGTGCTCGCCGAGTCCGGGCGTTGTCAGCAGCAGGCTGCGGTAGGCGCGCCGGGTTTCCTCGGTCGACTCGACGTTGATCGCCTTGAATCGCCTGGCGATCGTCGGGCCGCTTTCATCGGCGGCGAGGATGCCTTTTCGGGCCTGGATCAACGAATCGACCGTCGCCTGCAATCGGTCTCGAGTGTCCATGCTGCGTTCCTCCATGGAGTGGAATGACACGCAGGGCCAGTGTGCTCCCGACGGGATGAAGCCGCCAGTTTTTTGGGCGCTATCCCGCGTCGGCCTCGGCGCTTTATCTTTTCAGCCCGCAGCCGCGCAGGATCAGCGCGACGACGTGCTCGGTCGCGCGTTCGTGGTCGCGCGCGGTCAGCTTCGTGCGGCCGAGCACGGCACGCACCTGCACGTCGAAGTCGGCGTACGTCTGGGTCGCGGCCCAGATCGTGAAGAACAGGTGAGTCGAGTCGACCGGCGCCATCTTCCCGGCGGCGACCCAGCCGTCGACGATCGCGGCGCGCTTGCGCACCACGCCGCGCAGCTCGGTGCGGATCAGCTCGCCGAGCACCGGCGCGCCGTGCAGCAGCTCGTTCGCGAACACGCGCGAGGCGTCCGGGTGCTCGGCCGACATCGCCATCTTCGCGCGGATGTAGGCCTCGATCGCGGTGCGCGGGTCGGCATCGGGCGCCAGGCTGTCCAGCGGCACCAGCCACTCGTGCATCGTGCGCGCGAGCACCTCCCGGTACAGCTCCTCCTTGCTGCCGAAGTAGTAGTGCACGTTGGCCTTGGGCAGCCCGGCGGCCTGCGCGATCGCGGCCGTCGTCGCGCCGTTGAAGCCGGCGCGGGCGAACACGCGGTTCGCCGCGCCGAGGATCAGCTCGCGGTTGGCATGCCGGATCTGGCCCTTCGCGGTAGCCTTCTCCGCCGCGGGCTCGTCGGCGGGCGGCGAAGGAGCGGCCTTCTTGGTGCGGGTCTTCGCAACCGTCACTTCTTCGTCGCCGCCTCCCACACGACGTGGGTGTACGCGGCCGGGCCCGGGTCCTTCTTGATCACCGGCGCGCTGCCGGCGGCCAGCAGCACCTTGACTGTGCGCTCGTAGGCCGAGGGCTCGAGGTAGCCCAGCTTGGGCGAGCCGGCGGTGGTGATCAGCTTCGCGACGTTCTCCATCTGGCGCTGCTGCACCTTCAGCGTCGCGCTGCCCGACGGGTCGGCGGCGACGACGATCTTCGCGGCGCCGGCCGGGTCCTTGACCGCGTCGTTCCAGCCCTTCAGCGTGGCGCGCAGGAACTTCGCGGCGCGGTCGACGAAGGCCTTGTCCTTCAGCTTCGAGTCCAGCACGTAAAGCCCGTCCTCGAGCGACGCGACGCCCTGGTCCTCGTAGAAGAAGGTCACGAGGTCGCTTTCCTTCACGCCTGCGTCGACGACCTGCCAGTACTCGTTGTAGATCATCGTCGAGATGCAGGCGGCCTGGTTCTGCAGCAGCGGGTCGACGTTGAAGCCTTGCTTGAGCACCTTGATGTCGGTGTCGGGCTTCAGGTTCAGCTTGGCCATCCAGTTCAGGAACGGGTACTCGTTGCCGCCGAACCAGACGCCCAGCGTCTTGCCCTTGAAGTCGGCCGGCTTGGTGACGCCGCTGGCCTTCTTGCAGGTCAGCATCAGGCCCGAGCGGTTGAAGATCTGCGCGATGTTCACGAGCGGCACGCCGGCCTCGCGGGCGGCCAGCGCGTCAGGCATCCAGTTGACGATCGCATCGGCCTGGTTGCCGGCGGCCACCTGCACCGGCGAGACGTCCGGGCCGCCCGGCTTGATCGTCACGTCCAGGCCCTCGGCCTTGTAGTAGCCCTTGGCCGCGGCGACGTAGTAGCCGGCGAACTGGGCCTGCGGCACCCACTTCATCTGCACGGTGAATTTCTCATCGGCGTGCGCACCGGCGCCGCAGGCCAGCGCCAGCGCGGCCGCGGCGAACTTGAAGAGGGAACGGGTCATCGCGGAGCTCCTTGTGGTTGGCGACGGAAGAATGTGTCGATGAAGGGAAGGGTGCCTCATCGCGAGCGCACCGAAGGGTGCCAGAAAGCCCAACGGCGTTCCAGCCGGACCAGCAGCGCATACGCGATCGAGCCGGTGACCGAGGCGACGACGATCGCGCTCCAGACCAGCGCCATGTTCATCTTCGCGGCCTCGGTGCTGATGCGGAAACCGAGGCCCACGGTGGGCGAGCCGAAGAACTCGGCGACGATCGCGCCGATCAGTGCCAGCGTCGCGTTGACCTTCAGCGCGCTGACGATGAACGGCACCGCGCACGGCAGCCGCAGGGCTATCAGCGTGCGCGCATAGCCGGCCGCGTACGAGTGCATCAGCTCGCGCTCGAGCTTGCCGGCGGCCTGCAGGCCGGCGAGCGTTGCGACCAGCATCGGGAAGAAGGTCATCAGCACGACCACCGCCGCCTTGGACGGCCATTCGAAGCCGAACCACATCACCATGATGGGCGCGACCGCGACCAGCGGGATCGTGCTGGTGAGCGAGGCGACCGGCAGCAGCCCGCGCTGCAGGAACGGCAGCCGGTCGATCGCGACGCCCACCGCGAAGCCCAGCGCCGAGCCCAGCGCCCAGCCGACCAGCACGGCCTTCAGCACGGTCTGCACGAAGTCATGCGCCAGCGTGGCCGCGTGGTCCGCCAGCGAAGCGACGATCGCCGACGGCGCCGGCAGCAGCACGCGCGGCACGTCGAAGGCGACGACGCCGATCTGCCAGACGAACAGCACCCACAGGCCGAACAGCACCGCGCTCAGCGTGCCGGCCCAGCGCGGGCGCTCGAGCGCGGCGATGCGTTGCACGCTCCAGCCGGCGAGCAGCAGCGTGGCGAGGGACACGGTGTAGAAGGCGAGCGAGGGCGGCTCGGCGCCGCGGCTTGCGGGCAGCAGCGCGAGCACGATGGCGGCGAGCACCGACAGCGCGACCGCGGCGACGGTCGAGGTGAGCGAGCGGCTCGGTGTCATGCGGCGACCCTCACCCCAGCCCTCTCCCGCAAGCGGGAGAGGGAGCAAGACGCGCACAGTGACTCCTTTTTTCGCGAGCTCGAGAGGGGACGAGACGTGCCGCTTGGCTCCCTCTCCCGCTTGCGGGAGAGGGCAGGGGTGAGGGCTGCCACGCTCACGCCCGCCGCCTCTGCAACGCCAGCCGCTCGGCCACCGCGACCGCCGCGGTCAGCACGAGCCCCAGCAGCGCCGACAGCACCAGCGCCGACCAGATCGCGACCGTGTTGCCGTAGTACGACCCGGTCAGCAGCCGCGCACCCAGCCCGGCCTGCGCGCCGGTCGGCAGCTCGGCGACCATCGCGCCGACCAGCCCGGCCGCGATCGCGACGCGCAGCGACGGGAACAGGTACGGCAGCGCGGCCGGCAGCCGCAGCATCCAGAACGACTGCAGCCGCGTCGCCGCATAGGTGTGCATCAGCTCGGTCTCGATGCGCTGCGGCGAGCGCAGGCCCTGCACCATCGCGACCGTCACCGGAAAGAAGCACAGGTACATGGCGATCGCCGCCTTCGGCGCGACGCCGGAGAAGCCCAGCGTGCCGAGGATCACCAGCACGATGGGCGCGATCGCGAGCACCGGCACGGTCTGCGACGCGACGATCCACGGCAGCAGCGCGCGGTCCAGCGTGCGCGAGTGCACGATGGCCGCGGCCAGCAGCACGCCGAACAGCGTGCCGAAGACGAAGCCGACCAGCGTCGACTGCGTGGTCACGGCGGCGTGCAGCAGCAGGTTGCGCGGCGAGTCCAGCGGCCAGTCGACGATGGAGCTCCACAGATCGATCGCGACCTGATGCGGTGCCGGCAGCACCGGGCGCTCCATGGACCAGGTGGTCGCGATCAGGTCGGTCGTGGTCCAGCCCGGCGTGTTCGACAGCACGCGCTCGATCGCGCCCTGCGCGTTCAGCGCGACGCAGCCGGCATACCAGACGACCAGCGTGACCGCGAGCACGACGGTCACCGGCAGCGCGCGCTGCGCGAACGCCGACGCGGCCGAGCGCTCAGCCTTCATCGCCGTCCGCGCCGTGGCCGGCATGCAGCGCCTCGCGCACCTCGTGCGCGATCCGGATGAACTCGGGCGTGTCGCGCATGCCCAGATCGCGCACCTCGGGCAGTGTCGACACGATCTGCCGGGTCACGCGCCCCGGCCGCGGCGACATCACGACGATGCGGGTCGACAGATACACCGCCTCGGCGATCGAGTGCGTGACGAACACGACCGTGCGCTTCTCGCGCTGCCACAGGCCTTGCAGCTGCTCGTTGAGCCGGTCGCGGGTGATCTCGTCGAGCGCGCCGAACGGCTCGTCCATCATCAGGAGGCGCGGCTCGAAGCCGAGCGCGCGCGCGATCGAGACGCGCTGCTGCATGCCGCCCGACAGCTGCCACGGGTACTTGAGCTCGAAGCCGGCGAGGCCCACGCGCCCGAGCTGCTCCATCGCGACCGCCTTGCACTGCTCGGCGCTGCGGCCCTGGATCTGCAGCGGCAGCATCACGTTGGCGAGCACGGTGCGCCACGGGAACAGCGCCGGCGCCTGGAACACATAGCCGTAGGCGCGGGCGAGACGTGCGTCGTACGGGGTCAGGCCGTTGACCCGCACCTCGCCCGAGGTGATCGGCTCGAGATCGGCGATCACGCGCAGCAGCGTGGTCTTGCCGCAGCCCGACGGGCCGATCAGCGAGACGAACTCGCCCGGCGCGATCGCCAGATCGACTTCGTGCAGCGCGCGCACCGGCGCATCGGCGGCCGGGTAGATCACGCTCGCGCGGCGCACGAGCACGGCATGCTGGTCGGGCGCTGTCGGCTCCGGTTCGTTCATGTCGCGGGATCGAGAAGAGAAGTCGATGAGAGAAGTGAAAGAGAGCGTGCGGGGAACCTAACCAAACGGTCAGCATTCTGGCCGAGGATTAGCCAGTTCCATGCCAGCGAATGGTGCGAATGCTGATCTCGGAAACCCGAGGGTCGAGCCCGCCGCGCGGCCCGGCACGCTGTTGGGTCGGGCCCCTCCATCGCGGTGCATGCCGTGCGCGGTTTCGACGCGGTTTTCGAACTTTCGACTGGGAACTACCCGAATTGGGCATGGCACGCGGGTTGCGTACCATCCCGAAGAATCCTGACCAAATGGTCAGGATCGTCACCGTCACCGAAGGAGCGATCCGCATGCCCGAGCTGCCCGCCGCCGAGATGGCGACATCCCCCGACATCCGCAGCGCCCGGCGCAGTGCAGCCGACTACGCGCAGGCGTTCGCCGACATCGCGCCGCGCTTCACGCGCACGCAGGCGCTGGTCGAGGCCGAGCGCTGCCTGTACTGCTACGACGCGCCTTGCGCGAAGGCCTGCCCGACCGGCATCGATGTGCCCAGCTTCATCCGCCGCATCGCCGAGGACAACCTGCGCGGCGCCGCTCGCGCCATCCTCGAAGCGAACCCGCTGGGCGGCACCTGCGCACGCGCCTGCCCGACCGAGGAGCTGTGCGAACAGGTCTGCGTGCGCGTCGCGCAGCAGGGCAAGCCGGTGGAGATCGGCCGATTGCAGCGCTACGCGGTCGACGCGGTGATGGACCAGCCGGTCACCGCGCTGTTCCCGCGCGCCGCCGCGACCGGCAAGCGCATCGCGATCGTCGGCGCCGGGCCGGCCGGCATCGCCTGCGCGTTCGAGCTGGCGCGGCGCGGCCACACGGTCGTGCTGCACGATGCGCGCGAAGCCGGCGGCGGGCTCAACGAATACGGGCTCGCGAGCTACAAGATGGCCGGCGGCTTTGCTCAAGCCGAGCTGGACTGGCTGCTCGCGATCGGCGGCATCGAGCTGCGCCTGGGCTGGCGCCTGGCCGATGCGGCGCAGCTGCGCGCGCTGCAGGCGGATCACGACGCCGTGTATCTCGCGGTCGGCCTGACGCGCACGCCGCGCCTGGGCATCCCCGGCGAGGAGCTCGCCGGCGTGCGCGATGCGGTCGAGTTCATCGCCGAGTTGCGCCGGGCGCGCGACGTTGCGGCGCTGCCGATCGGCCGGCGCGTCGTCGTGATCGGCGGCGGGATGACCGCGGTCGACGCTGCGGTGCAGAGCAAGCTGCTCGGCGCCGAGCACGTGCACATGGTCTACCGGCGCGGGCCGGAGACGATGTCGGCGTCGCTGGAGGAGCGCCACTGGGCGCAGACCAATGGTGTGACGATTCACCATAACCTGGCGCCAGCCGAAATCATCGGGCGCGACGGGCAGGTCGCCGCGGTGCGCTTCGCGGGCGCCGACGGCAGCGGCGAGCAGCGCATCGAGGCCGACATGGTGTTCAGGGCGATCGGGCAAAAGCTGGACGATGCCGCACTCGCCGGCGCCGGGCTCGTGCTGCAGGGCGGCCGCGTGGTCGCCGACGACGACGGCCGCACCGCGGTCGCCCGGCTGTACGCCGGCGGCGACTGCCGCGCCGGCGGGCGTGACCTGACCGTCGAGGCGGTGGAAGACGGCAAGCGCGCCGCCGCAGCGATCCATGCCGATCTCGCCGCCTGAACATGCGCCAGTTCCCGTTCATGCGCCAGCTACCGTTCGGGCTGAGCCTGTCGAAGCCTGGTGCCCGTTGCGCCGGCCCTTCGACAAGCTCAGGGCGAACGGGGTCGTGGGGATCGAGTGAATCATGAATCCGTTCGGGCTGAGCCTGTCGAAGCCTGGTGCCGGTCGCGCCGGCCCTTCGACAAGCTCAGGGCGAACGGGGTCGTGGGAATCGAGTGAATCGTGAATCCGTTCGGGCTGAGCCTGTCGAAGCCTGGTGCCCGTTGCGCCGGCATTCGACAGGCTCAGGGCGAACGGGGTTGTGGGAATCGAGTGAATCATGAATCCGTTCGGGCTGAGCCTGTCGAAGCCTGGTGCCGGTTGCGCCGGCCCTTCGACAAGCTCAGAACGAACGGGGTTGTAGGAATCGCCTGAAGGAGCAAGCCGCCATGGCCGATCTACGCAATACCTTCGCGGGCATCACGAGCCCGAACCCGTTCTGGCTCGCCTCCGCGCCGCCGACCGACAAGGCCTACAACGTGCACCGCGCGTTCGAAGCCGGGTGGGGCGGCGTGGTCTGGAAGACGCTGGGTGAAGCCGGCCCGCCGGTCGTCAACGTCAACGGCCCGCGCTACGGCGCGCTGCTGTCGCCGGACCGGCGCATGCTGGGCTTCAACAACATCGAGCTGATCACCGACCGGCCGCTGGAGGTCAACCTCGCCGAGATCCGCGAGGTCAAGCGCGAATGGCCGGACCGCGCGCTGGTCGCGTCGCTGATGGTGCCGTGCACCGAGACCGCCTGGCGCGACATCCTCGCCCGCGTCGAGGACACCGGCGCCGACGGCGTGGAGCTGAACTTCGGCTGCCCGCACGGCATGAGCGAGCGCGGCATGGGCTCGGCGGTGGGCCAGGTGCCCGAGTACATCGAGATGGTCACGGCCTGGTGCAAGCAGTACAGCAAGCTGCCAGTGATCGTGAAGCTCACGCCCAACATCACCGATGTCCGCAAGCCCGCGCGCGCCGCGAAGCAGGGCGGGGCCGATGCGGTCTCGCTGATCAACACGATCAACTCCATCATGGGCGTGGACCCGGCGACCTTGACGATGAGCCCGTCCACCGGCGGCAAGGGCTCGCACGGCGGCTACTGCGGGCCGGCGGTCAAGCCGATCGCGCTGAACATGGTGGCCGAGATCGGCCGCTCGCCGGAGACCGCGGGGATCCCGATCTCGGGCATCGGCGGCGTCGGCTCGTGGCGCGACGCGCTGGACTACATCGCCTTGGGCGCGACCAACGTGCAGGTCTGCACCGCGGCGATGGCGTTCGGCTTCAAGATCGTGCAGGAGATGATCGCCGGGCTCTCGGACTACATGGATTCGATGGGCTTCGCGACGACCGCCGAGTTCCAGGGCCGGGCGCTGCAGACCGTCACCGACTGGCAGTACCTGAACCTGAACGCAGTCAGCAAGGCGGTCATCAACCAGGACGCGTGCATCCAGTGCGGCCGCTGCCACATCGCCTGCGAGGACACGTCGCACCAGGCGATCACGGCGGTCGTCGACGGCGTGCGCCGCTTCGAAGTCAAGGAAGAGGAGTGCGTCGGCTGCAACCTGTGCGTGACCGTGTGCCCGGTGCCCGAGTGCATCACGCTGCGCACGCTCGCGCCCGGCGAGGTGGACCAACGCACCGGCGTGCTGGTGGCCGACAAGGCGGCGAACTGGACCATGCATCCGAACAACCCGATGCGCATCGTGGCGGGCACGGAAGTCGCATGACGACTCCGTCGTCGTGCGAGGGCACGACGCCGCACCCACCACCGATCCAGCAGAGGGCAGGAAACCGCATGAACCGATATGCCGTGTCGTCGACGCGTCCCACGAACTCCCTGAGCCTGTGCATCCGTCCCATCGCGCTCGCCGCCATGCTGGCGTGCGCGGGGGCCGGTGCCCAGGAAGTCGCTGCACCGGCCGGCGCCGCCAGCGCGCCGGCGACGCTGGACACGGTGATCGTGACCTCGCGCAAGCGCCCCGAAACGCTGACGCAAACACCCGCGGCCATCTCGGTGTTCAACACCCAGGCCCTCGAAGAACGCAACATCGACTCGCTGTCCGACATCGGCAAGTACACGCCGAACATGGACGTCAACCGCTTCGGCGTGGGCAACCCGTCGCACGCGGCGATCTTCATTCGCGGCATCGGCATCCAGGACCACATCATCACGACCGACCCCAGCGTCGGCGTCTACCTCGACGGCGTCTACCTCGGCCGGCAGATGGGTGCCAATCTGGGGCTGTCCAACATCGAGCGCGTCGAAGTGCTGCGCGGGCCGCAGGGCACGCTGTACGGCAAGAACACGCTGGGCGGCGCGGTCAACATCATCACGGTGCAGCCCGGCGACGAGCAGACGACCAAGCTCGCGCTCAAGCTCGGCACGCGCGGACGCGTCGAGACCAGCGGCTACGGCAACTACAAGTTGAGCGACCAGTTGAGCATCCTCGCCACGGGTGACGCCACGCGCCGCGACGGGGTCGGCAAGGCCCTGCTGGTCGATGCGCCCAAGGACGTCGGCGAGGAGTTCCAGTATTCCGGCCGCGTCGCGGCGAAGCTGAAGGTCACGTCCGACTTCTCGCTGACCGCCTCGGTGGACGGCGTGCGCGGCATCAACGGCAAGTCGCCGACGACGATACAGATCTACGATACCAACGGCTTCTTCCCGAAGAACCTGGGCCTGAACGCGAGCCAGCTGCCGGCCAACCCCGACGACTCCAACTCCGGTCAGGCCGACCTGTTCCGCCAGACCAACAAGGGCCTGGGCTCGTCGCTGGTGGCCGACTGGAAGATCGACGACCACCTGACAGCCAAGCTGCTCGTCGGCTACCGCTACAGCAGCTATACCGGCGGACTCGACGACGACAACACCTACGCCGATCTCGAGTCGTTCCCCGAGCGCGGCTACGCGCGCCAGACATCGTTCGAGCCGCAGCTCAGCGGCCAGTACGGCAACGTCGACTTCATCACCGGCCTGTACTACGGCGAGGAAAGGGGCAACACCAATTCGGGCCCGTGGACCTACATCGGCCCCGGGGGCTTCTTCGACATCAACCAGGTCACGAAGAGCAAGGCGGTCTACGGACACCTGGGCTACAAGCTCCGCAACGACCTGCGGCTGTCCGGCGGGTTGCGCTACTCGCACGACGCCAAGGATGCGGACGCGCAGTTCGACAACTGGGCCGACCCGAGCCGCGTGTACCGCTCCAACGCGTGGAGCGCCGTGACGGGCGATGTCTCGATCAGCTACGACATCCGCCAGGCCCTGAGCACGTACGCCACCGTGTCGACCGGTTACCAGAACGGCGGCTTCCCGCCGCGGCCGTTCGGCGGGCCCGGGTTTTTCGTCTCGTTCGATCAGACCAAGGCCATCAACTTCGAGTCCGGCCTGAAGGGCTCGTTCTTCGACAACCTGCTCCAGGGCAATCTGGCGGTGTTCTACACGAGGTACAAGGACCTGCCGCTGCAGGTGTCGGCGCCGGACGCGAACGGCTTCAACACCTTCTCGAACTCGGCCGAGGTCGTCTCCAAGGGCGTCGAGGTGGACGGCCGAATCAAGCTCACCAAGAGCTTCAGCGTGCAGGCGGCGGTCGGCTACAACCATTCGCGCGTCACGAACGTCGAGGAGGCCACGTCGGCGATCAGCGTGGGCAACACGCCGGCGCTGACGCCGACCTGGACGGTGGCGATCGCGCCGAAATACAGCTACGCGATGGACAGCGGCGGCGTGGTCGACGCCCGGGTCGACTACTCGTTCCGCGGCTCGGTGTACGGCCAGTCGAACAATGCGCCGGTCACGCGCATGAGTTCTCGCGCGCTGGTTGGTTTCAACGTGACATACATTCCGCCGGCGGCGAGCTGGACTGTTTCGCTGTATGGAGAGAACATCTTCAACAAGGTCTACGACGTGGGTCGCCTCAACGACGACTTCGCGGGCTTTGCCGACGTGATCCGGAGCAACGACCGCAGCGAGTTCGGCGTCAAGCTGAGCTACGCTTTCTAGGCAGGCCGCAAGGCTGCATGAACCGCAAAGGGGACAAAAGTGGATGCATTGCTGATACGAGGTGGCACCGTCGTCAACACTGACCGCGAGCTGCGCGCCGACGTGCTGTGCGTCGACGGCCAGATCGCGCAGATCGGCGCGAACCTGGCCGCCCCGGCCGGCGCGCAGGTGCTCGATGCCGGCGGCCGCTATGTGATGCCCGGCGGCATAGACCCGCACACCCACATGCAGCTGCCGTTCATGGGCACGGTGACGCGCGACGATTTCTACAGCGGCACTGCCGCTGCGCTGGCCGGCGGCACGACCACCATCATCGACTTCGTGATCCCCGATCCGAAGGAGCCGCTGATGGACGCGTTCCGCAAGTGGCGCGGCTGGGCCGAGAAGGCGGCGAGCGACTACAGCTTCCACGTCGCGGTGACCTGGTGGGACGACAGCGTGCACCGCGACATGGGCCTGTTGGTGCATGAGGAAGGCGTGAACAGCTTCAAGCACTTCATGGCCTACAAGAACGCGATCATGTGCGACGACGAGACGCTGGTGCGCAGCTTCCGCCGCGCGCTCGAGCTCGGCGCGATGCCCACCGTGCACGCCGAGAACGGCGAACTCGTGTTCCTGCTGCAGGCCGAGATGAAGGCCAAGGGCATCACCGGGCCCGAAGGCCACCCGCTGTCGCGCCCGCCGGCCGTCGAGGCCGAGGCGGCGCAGCGCGCGATCGCGATCGCCGACGTGCTGAACGTGCCGATCTACGTGGTGCACGTGTCCAGCGCCGAATCGGCCGAGGCGATCGCGCGGGCGCGCGCGCGCGGCCAGCGCGTGTTCGGCGAGGTGCTGGCCGGGCATCTGGTGCTGGACGACAGCGTCTACCGCGACACCCGCTTCGAGTTCGCGGCGGCGCACGTGATGAGCCCGCCGTTCCGCCCGCGCGGCCATTCGCAAGCGCTGTGGGGTGCGCTGCAGGCCGGCACCCTGCAGACCACCGCGACCGACCACTGCACCTTCTGCGCCGAGCAGAAGGCGGCCGGCCGAGACGACTTCAGCAAGATCCCGAACGGCTGCGGCGGCGTCGAGGAGCGGCTCGCGGTGATCTGGGATGAAGGCGTGAACCGCGGGCGGCTCACGCCGACCGAGTTCGTCGCGGTGACCTCGGCGAACGCGGCGAAGCTGTTCAACATCTACCCGCGCAAGGGTTGCGTCGCGCCCGGTGCGGATGCCGACCTCGTGCTGTGGGACCCGAGCGCGAGCAAGACGATCTCGGTCAAGACCCAGCATTCGCTGGGCGACTTCAACATCTTCGAGGGCCGCACGGTGCAGGGCGTCGCGACGCACACGGTGAGCCAGGGCAAGGTGGTCTACGCCGACGGCGACCTGCGCGCCGAGCGCGGCGCCGGCCGCTACGTGAAGCGCCCGGCCTTCGGCCCGCAGTTCGACGCGCTCGCGAAGAGGACGGCGCTCGCCGAGCCGATCCCGGTCGCTCGTTGACGTTCTCTGAAGGAGACACCACCATGGACATGAAGGCCAAGGCACTTCCAGCCCACCTCGAATCGCTGCGCGTCAACGGCGATCGCCTGTGGGACTCGCTGATGGAGCTCGCGAAGATCGGCGCCACGCCCAAGGGCGGCGTCTGCCGCCTGACGCTGACCGACCTCGACAAGCAGGGCCGCGACCTGGTCAGCGGCTGGGCGCGCGAAGCCGGCATGACGGTGACGATCGACAAGATCGGCAACGGCTTCATGCGCCGCCCCGGCCGCAACAACAGCCTGCCGCCGATCGTGACCGGCAGCCACATCGACACGCAGCCCACCGGCGGCAAGTTCGACGGCAACTACGGCGTGCTCGCCGGGCTGGAAGTCGTGCGCACGCTGAACGACCACGGCGTCACGACCGAGGCGCCGATCGAAGTCGCGTGGTGGACGAATGAAGAAGGCTCGCGCTTCGTGCCGGTGATGATGGGCTCGGGCGTGTTCGCGAAGGCCTTCACGCTGGAGCATGCGTACGCCGCGACCGACACCGAAGGCAAGACCGTGAAGGGCGAGCTCGAGCGCATCGGCTACATCGGCACCGAGGACCCCGGCGCGCACCCGATCGGCAGCTATTTCGAGACCCACATCGAGCAGGGCCCGGTGCTGGAGGACCACGACAAGACCATCGGCGTGGTCACCGGCGTGCTGGGCATCCGCTGGTACGACTGCACCGTGACCGGCATGGAGGCGCACGCCGGCCCGACCCCGATGGCGCTGCGCAAGGACGCGCTGCAGGTCGCGACGAAGCTGATGCGGGAGGTGGTGGCCTGCGCGCACCGCCACCCGCCGCACGGCCGCGGCACGGTGGGCATGGTGCAGGTGCACCCGAACAGCCGCAACGTGATCCCGGGGCGGGTCAAGTTCTCGATCGACCTGCGCAACGCGACCGATGCGCTGTGCGATGCGATGGACGCCGACATCCGCGGCGTCGCCGCGAAGCTGTCGGCCGAGACCGGGCTCGCGATCCAGATCGAGCAGGTGTCGGCGTACCCGGCGCAGCCGTTCCACCCGGACTGCATCGAGGCGGTCGGTCGCGCTGCCGCCAAGCTCGGCTACTCGAACATGCCGGCGGTCTCGGGCGCGGGCCACGACGCGGTCTACATG
>DATCSE010000064.1:0-3430 GCA_036568605.1 Burkholderiaceae bacterium
AGGACGACGTGCCCATCGGGGCCGACGAGAACGCGAACGCCGAGGTGCGCCGCTGGGGCACGCCGCGCACGTTCGACTTTGCGGTGCGCGACCACGTCGACATCGGCGCGCCGCTCGGGCTGGACCCGGACACCGGCGCGCTGCTCTCGGGCTCGCGTTTCACGTTCCTGCGCGGTCCGGTCGCGCGGCTGCACCGCGCGCTCGCGCAGTTCATGCTCGACGTGCAGACCGGCGAGCACGGCTACACCGAGTGCTACACGCCGTACATCGTCAATCGCGAGATCCTGGAAGGCACGGGCCAGCTCCCCAAGTTCAAGGACCAGGCGTTCTGGGTCTACCGCGGCGAGCAAGGCGAGGGCGGTGAAGCCGTCGCCGCGGCCGGCCACGAGCAGTACCTGATCTCGACCTCCGAGATCTCGCTGACCAACACCGTGCGCCATCAGGTGCTCGCCGCGAACGCGCTGCCGATCAAGCTGACTGCGCACAGCCCGTGCTTCCGCAGCGAAGCCGGCAGCGCCGGGCGCGACACCCGCGGCATGATTCGCCAGCATCAGTTCGACAAGGTCGAGATGGTGCAGATCGTGCAGCCCGAACACAGCGCCGCGGCGCTGGACGAGATGGTGGGCCATGCCGAGGCGATCCTGCAGAAGCTCGAGCTGCCGTACCGCGTGGTGCTGCTGTCCACCGGCGACATGGGCTTCGGCGCGAGCAAGACCTACGACCTCGAGGTCTGGCTGCCGGCACAGGGCGCCTACCGCGAGATCAGCTCGTGTTCGAACATGGACGCGTTCCAGGCGCGCCGCATGCAGGCGCGCTACAAGACCGCGCAAGGCAAGAACGAGTTCGTGCACACGCTGAACGGCTCGGGCCTCGCGGTGGGCCGCACGCTGGTCGCGGTGCTCGAGAACTGCCAGAACGCCGACGGTTCGGTCGATGTGCCCAAAGCGCTGCACCCGTACATGGGCGGGCTGACGACCCTGCGGCCATGACGAGCGGCCCACGCCGATTCGACGCAAGTGCGAAGAATCGGCACTGTGTTGGGCTAGAATGCGCGGCTCGACGACACCCGGCGGCTGCCCAGCCCCGGGGCTGAGACCCATCGGAGAGGTGGCAGAGTGGTCGAATGTACCTGACTCGAAATCAGGCGTACGGTATCCCCGTACCGAGGGTTCGAATCCCTCCCTCTCCGCCAGGACGATCCCTCAATCGCCCCTGACCACGGCGCCTGACGTCACGCATCAGCGACCGCCGGTCGCATCCCGGATTGCCTGGTTGGTCGCCTGGATCGCCTTGTCCAGATGCACCAGCGCGCGATTTCGCAAACCTCGCGTATTGGCGCCGCTGTCTTCCTCGCGCGCGATATCGGTCCGGGCCTTGCGCAGCAGGTCTTCGGCTTGATGCAGCTGGCCCGGGCGGTCGAGCTTCGCGTCCACCGGCGGATGATCGTCGAGGTTCTTCCCGTCGTCGATCGCGGCGCGCTTGATCTCGCTGATCGTGTCGTTGATGTACATCAGGGCACGCTGCTCGTCCGCATGCACCTGGGCGTTGCCGCCCGGCCGGCTCTGGATCAGCGTATGGGCCGCGCGCAGGTCCGACAGTGCGTGCAGGTAGGCGGGATGCTTGCCGGGATCGTCCGCCATGGCGCCCAGCGGTATCGCGGCCGCGAGCAGCAGCGGCAGCACAAACGTCTTCTTCATGGATCAACTCCTTCGACCCGGGCCTGAATGCCCGCGAACGAATGAAGTTTGGGATCGGCCGCCCGCCAAA
Organism: Burkholderiaceae bacterium; assembly: GCA_036568605.1. Lineage (GTDB taxonomy): Bacteria > Pseudomonadota > Gammaproteobacteria > Burkholderiales > Burkholderiaceae_C > DATCSE01. The sequence continues at coordinate 1,768 of DATCSE010000064.1, forward strand.
GCTACCGGGTCGATGTGAAACTTTGTGATGATGCGTTCACTCGCGCGCGACGTAGATCTCCGCCGCATCTTCCGGCTCGAGGTCGCATGCCTCGTCGAACTGGCTGTCCGCGATCAGGCCGGCCGAGATCGAATCGATCGCCGGCTGCAGCAGCATCGCGCGGTAGGCGAAGCGCTGGATCCACTCGTTCTTCGGGTGGCTGGGGGTGAGCGGTGATGCTGACGCAGTCTCGTTGGTGATGATGGCCATTCGGACGAACCTTCCGCCGCACGTTGCAGCGGCAGTGTCGCGCTACCGCGGCCGGGCGGAAGCCGTGGAGCGTCGCGACCGTACGCGCGTCAGGGGCAAACTTCCATGCGGCGAGTGACGCCGCGAATGATCTCGTCGCTGAACCAGAAAAAGTAGGTGGTCACGGTCACGACCCCGCCATCCTTGCTGCGGGTCTTGTGCTCGACTGGCACCACCCAGCCGACGTAGCCGCCGGTGACCCCGCCCATCGGGCAGGTGCCGCGCTGCGGTACGCCGACCACCAGCTCGCGGGGCGGGTCGCTCGCCTTCGTGCGCGCGTCGAAGTAGTTCGTGATCGCCGAGACGTGGTTCTGCGGCGGCAGCGTGCGCACGACCTGCTCGACCGGCGTTTGTTGCCGGGTGGCGCAGGCGGTGAGCAGGACGGTCAACAGGAGGGCGGCGGCGGTGGTCTTGTTCATTCGAGCTCGCGGTTGACACGAAACCAGGCGTTTGTCGCACGGTCACGGGGCCTTGCCAACCCCGTGACGTGGGGCGGTTTGAAACATTGTGCCTCGGGCCCGTGTCCGCTCTGCTTCGGTCCGACCCTTCCCTGGCTTCGACCTCGTGCGCAAACTCCGTCACGGCGGCGGCGCGCTCCGTGGCATCGATCCCGCGCTCGCGGGATGAACTTGGCTACCTGCGCACTGAACAATCCCGTCCATGGGTCACAAGCACGTCAAGTTCAAAGAGTCGCAGCTCTACACATGGGAATCCGAGCCGGTCGACGAGCGGCCCTCGGAATTCATGTCGTCGACGGGTTACGCGAGCCTCTCGGGCTACCACTCGGCGATCGACCCGGTCCGCCGGGTCCGACGCGGAAATCGGTTCGGTCTCGCCGGCATGCTGGCAGTCGCGCTGGCATTCATTGCCGCAGGCGGCTGGGTCATCGTCAGATTCGCCCCGCTGTTGCATCGCTGACGCGCGCGCAAGCCGCTTCACAGTTCTTTACCTCGCAGCCAATCCGGGTTCACTGCCGGCGCCGACGATGGCGCCGTCGTGGTCGATGGGGCCACCAGGAGAAATTCATGAGTGACGTGAACGTGCGCTCAGCCGCTTCCCGTAAGGCGCTGCGTTGGATGATGATGGCCGGCGCCTTCGCCGTGGCTTCGGCGGCGATGATGATCTCGGCCCAGGCTCAGGAAGGCCCGGGTGTCGCGCCGCCTCCCGGCCAGATGGGGCCGGGACGCTTCCACCATGTTCGCATGGAGGCCCACGGCGCCGGCGGCGGGATGATGATGTTCGGCGGCTCGCCCGAGCAGATCGCCCGCCACGTCGATCACATGCTCGACGGCTTGAATGCCACCGACGCGCAGCGCACCCAGATCAAGCAGATCGCCCAGGCCGCCGCGGCCGACCTGAAGGCGCAGCGCGAGGC
>DATCSE010000065.1:0-4032 GCA_036568605.1 Burkholderiaceae bacterium
CTGCCGTACGGCGAGACCTGGGCCCGCACCGCCGAGATCGTGCGCCAGAACCTGCTGCAGGCCGGCGTCAAGATCGAGATGACCGCGACCGACGTCGCCGGCTGGAACCAGAAGCTCAACGAGTGGGACTACGACCTCGCGTTCACCTACGTGTATCAGTACGGCGACCCGGCGCTGGGCGTCGCGCGCAACTACACGAGCGTGAACATCGCGAAGGGCTCGCCGTTCAACAACGTCGAGGGCTATTCGAATCCGAAGATCGACGAGCTTTTCGACGCCGGCGCGAAGGAAGCCGACCCCGAGAAGCGCAAGGCGATCTACCTGCAGGCCCAGAAGATCCTGCTCGACGAGGTGCCCGTCGCGTGGCTGTTCGAGATCAACTTCCCGACGCTGTACCGCACCAGGCTGTCGAACATCGTGAGCTCGGGCATCGGGCTGAACGACAGTCTCGGCGGCGCGTCGGTCGCGTGAACCGCCGGCTCGTCCGGTGAGGGGGTGATGCGATGAAGCGCATGCAGTTCATGCTGACGCGCGCCCTGCAGGGGCTGGCCGCGATCCTGCTGATCGCCGCCGTCAACTTCGTGCTGGTGCGCGCGGCGCCGGGCGACCCGGTCGCGGTGCTGGCCGGCGAGGCCGGCGCGTCCGATGCCCAGTTCGTCGCGCAGCTGCGCACGCAGTTCGAGCTCGACCGGCCGATCGCGACGCAGCTCGCCAACTACCTGGGGCGGATCGCGCGCTTCGACCTCGGCTACTCGTATCGCCAGCAGCAGCCGGTGCTGAAGCTGATCGTCGAGCGCTTGCCGGCGACCCTGTTGCTGACCGGCACCGCGTTCGTGCTCTCGCTGCTGTTCGGCGTGACCCTCGGTGCGCTCTCGGCGCAGCGCGCGGGCAGCTGGGTCGACAGCGGCATCACGGTCGTCGCGCTGGTGTTCTACGCAACGCCGCTGTACTGGCTCGCGCTGATGGCGGTGCTCGTCTTCACGGTGCAGCTGGCCTGGCTGCCCGGCTTCGGCTTCAGCACGGTCGGTGCGGGGCTGAGCGGCTGGGCGCTGGCGGGCGACATCGCCCAACACCTGGTGCTGCCCGCGCTGACGCTCGCGCTGTTCTACATGGCGGTGTACGCGCGCATGACGCGCGCCGCGATGCTCGAGGTCGCGCAGATGGACTTCGTGAAGACCGCGCGCGCCAAGGGCGTGCGGCCGGGCCGCATCCTGCGCTCGCACGTGCTGCGCAACGCGCTGCTGCCGGTGATCACGCTGGCCGGCATCCAGGCCGGCGGGATGATAGGCGGCGCGGTGCTGACCGAGACCGTGTTCGCCTGGCCCGGCATCGGCCGGCTGATGTTCGATGCCCTGCTGCAGCGCGACTACAGCCTGCTGCTCGGCACGTTCCTGGTGACCGCCGCGATGGCGGTGCTGTTCAATCTGCTGACCGACCTGGTCTACACCCTGGTCGATCCGCGCATCGAGCTCGCGTCATGAAGGCCTTCTGGCTGCGCTTTCGCCGCAACAAGGGTGCCGTCGCCGGGCTGGTCGTGCTGGCCCTGGTCGCGCTGGTCGCGCTCGCCGGCCCGTGGCTCGCGCCGAACGACCCGTGGGGCATGGTGCAGCAGCCGTTCCTGCGGCCCTGGACCGAGCCCGGCTTCGCGATGGGCACCGACACGCTGGGCCGCGACATCCTCTCCGGCGTGATCCACGGCGCGCGCGTGTCGCTGCTGATCGGTGCGGTCTCCACCGTCGCGGCCCTGCTGATCGGCGTGACGATAGGCGCACTCGCCGGCTACTTCGGCGGCTGGGTCGACGCGGGCCTGATGCGCTTCACCGAGATCTTCCAGGCCGTGCCGAGCTTTGCCCTGGCGATCGTGCTGGTCGCGATCTTCCAGCCCTCGGTCGGCTCGATCGTCGCGGCGATCGCGATCGTCTCGTGGCCGCCGGTCGCGCGGCTGGTGCGAGGCGAGTTCCTGACGCTGCGCCAGCGCGACTTCGTGCAGGCCGCGCTGCTGGCCGGCGAGTCGACCCCGCGCATCATCCTGACGCAGATCCTGCCGAACGCGCTGTCGCCGATCGTCGTGATGGCCTCGCTGATGGTCGCGACCGCGATCCTGCTCGAGTCCAGCCTGAGCTTTCTTGGCCTCGGCGATCCGAACCAGATGAGCTGGGGCTACATGGTCGGCTCGGCGCGCACCGTGCTGCGGCAGGCGTGGTGGATGGCGCTGTTCCCCGGGCTCGCGATCGTGCTGACCGTGCTGGCGCTGAACCTCGTCGGCGAAGGCCTGAACGACGGCCTGAACACGCGGCTGAACGGGAGAACGCGATGAGCGGCGCGGCACCGGCGGGCACGATGCGGCCCGTGCTCGAGATCACCGGCCTGGCGATCGCGCTGCCGAAGAGCGCGGACCGCGCGCTGGCGGTCGACGGCGCGACGCTCGCGGTGCGCCCGGGCGAGACGCTGTGCATCGTCGGCGAATCGGGCTCGGGCAAGTCGATGATCGCGAACGCGGTGATGGGGCTGCTGCCGCGGCCGCATGTCGAGCCCGTCGCGGGCACTATCGTCTTCGAGGGCCGCGACCTGCTCACGTTGAGCGAGGCGCAGCTGCGCGAACTGCGCGGACGGCGCATCGGCATGGTGTTCCAGGAGCCGATGACGGCGCTGAACCCGGTGATGCGCATCGGCGAGCAGATCGGCGAGGTGTTCGATGCGCACCTGGCCCTGCCGCCGGCCGAGAGGCGCAAGCGCATCGTGGCCGCCCTCGCCGACGTGGGCCTGCCCGATCCGGAGCTGCTGGTCGACAGCTACCCGTTCCGGCTTTCGGGCGGCCAGCGCCAGCGCGTGATGATCGCCTGTGCGCTCGCGCTCGAGCCGGCGCTGCTGATCTGCGACGAACCGACGACCGCGCTCGACGTGACCACGCAGGCGCAGATCCTCGCGCTGATCCGCGAGCTGCAGCGCCGCCGCGGCACCGCGGTGCTGTTCATCACGCACGACTTCGGCGTCGTCTCCGAGATCGCCGATCAGGTCGTGGTGATGCAGACCGGCCGGGTCGTCGAAGCCGGCCCGGCCCGCCAGGTGCTGGACGCGCCGCAGCACGCGTACACGCAGAAGCTGATCGCCGCGATTCCCGACGGCCGCGCCCGCCGCGACGCGCCGGACGACGACGACCCCACGCGCGTGCTGCAGGTGCAGGACCTGTGCAAGACCTATCGCTCCGGCCACGGCTTGTTCAAGCGGGGCCGCGTCGTGCAGGCCGCGCGGGACATCAGCTTCGAGCTCAGGCGCGGCGAGACGCTGGGGCTGGTCGGCGAATCGGGCTCCGGCAAGTCGAGCGTCGGCCGCTGCCTGGTCGGCCTCGCGCCGTTCGACAGCGGCCGCATCCTGTTCAAGGGCCGCCACCTCGCGCAGGGCGCGGCGTTCCGCCGGCAGGCAGCCGGCAGGATCCAGATGGTGTTCCAGGACCCGTATGCATCGCTGAACCCGCGCCATCGCGTCGGCGCCGCCATTGCCGCCGGGCCGATCGCGCAGGGCGTCGTCAAGGCCGAGGCGACGGCGCGTGCGCTCGAGCTGCTGCGGCTCGTCGGGCTGAGCGCCGATGCGGCGTCGCGCTACCCGCACGAATTTTCCGGCGGGCAGCGGCAGCGCGTCGCGATCGCGCGGGCGCTGGCGATGCAGCCCGAACTGCTGGTCGCCGACGAGCCGGTCTCGGCGCTCGACGTCTCGGTCCAGGCCCAGGTGCTGGAGCTGTTCGCGCAGGTCCGCGAGCAGTTCCGCCTGGCCATGGTCTTCATCACGCACGACCTGCGGGTCGCCGCGCAGATGTGCGACCGCATCGCGGTGATGCAGCGCGGCGCGGTCGTCGAGTACGGCGAGACCGCGCAGGTGCTGGCCGATCCGCAGCACCCGTACACGCGGCAGCTGCGCGAAACATTCGGCGTTCAGGAAGCCGTGCGTCTGCGGCGTCAGCGGCAGCAGGCACACCAGCGCATCGCAGCCCGAGAGGAAGGCCGCGAGCTGCGCGTCGCCATGGAACGCGGCGAC
>DATCSE010000066.1:0-6835 GCA_036568605.1 Burkholderiaceae bacterium
CGGGCTTGCCCATCGACATCGCCTCCAGCACGACGGCCCCGCCGCACTCGAGCAGGCTGGGCAGGACCAGGCAGTCGGCCTCCTGCAGCGCCCTTGCACAGTCGCTTTGGGCCATCCACCCGGCGAACTGCACCGTGCCCACGTCCGCTTCCCCCGTCGCGAGCACATTGAACTCGCGGGCCACCTGCTCGAGTCGCGCACGCTCCGTGCCGTCGCCGATCACGCGCAGGCGCATCGGCGCTCGACCGCGGGCCTTTGCAAAGGCGAGGATCAGCAGCTCGACCGCCTTCCAACCCACCAGGCGACCGAGGAACACGAAGGTCACGACGGCACCGCCATCGTCCGACCGCAGAGATCCCGTTGCAGCATCAGCCGATCGCCACAGGCCGAGATCGACACCGTTCTCGACCAGCCGAATCACGCGCGGGCAAAGGCCCTTGGGGAGCGCCTCTTCGGTACGCTCGTTGGCCACCAGCAGGCAGGCGGCGTGGCGCTTGCCCGGCAGCAGGCGATTCATCAGTTGCGAGAACCAGCGGCCCAGGCCCAGCAAATGGCGTTCGGCGTAGCCGCGTCGCTTGCGAAAGTGCGGCGGGTAGTCCATCCCGCCGTTCATCGGTCCGATGACGACCGGCGCGCCCAAGCCGAAGATCGTCGACGGCTCGCGCGGGGATACGGGCATCGGTTGGTGGATCACGTCGATGCCTTCGGTTTCGACCAGCTTGCGAATGATTCGCCGTTGCGCGAACTGCGTGCTCAGGCGAGCCACAAACCCCGTGGTGAAGTACGAAATCTGGTCGGGCAGGCGACTGCCGATACGCCACAGCAGACGGTGCAGCCAGGTGTCCTCGGCATAGTGGATGCGCATTTCATCCGGGAACAGGTTCGACAACTCCGGTCGTGTGCGTGCATGCGTCACCAGCCAGACTTGGATGCCTCGCTGCCTCAGCACGCGGAAGTAGTGCAGCGCCAGAGCGGCCTCGCCGCCGAAACGTGCCGAGGCGTGCTCGGCGACGATCAGGACTCGGATGGCCGACGCGTCAGGCGACATGGCGTGGTGCTTCCGTCTGAGGCGTCATCACGGCGGCCCGGTCGCCGGGCGCAACGACGCGCGCGCCCGGCGGAACGTCATCGATCACCAGCGTGTTCGCGCCGATCCGTGCATGGTCACCGATGTGGATAGGTCCGAGGACCTTGGCACCGGCGCCCATGTCGACATGGCCGCCGATCATCGGCACACCTCCTCGTGCCGCCCCTATCGTCACCTGCTGGAAGAGCAGACAGTTCGGGCCAATCACGGCATCCGGATGAATCACGATGCCGTTGGGATGCGGCATCACCAAGCCGCCGCCGATCTTGCATCCGAGCGGAATGTCCGTGCCGGTGAGCACGCTCCAGAACCGATGCCGCAGTACCGCAGCCTTGCGCATCACCGCGCCCCAGGGCGCATGACTGGAGCGCCAGCGCTCGTAACTGCGCAGGCTTGCCAGCAGCGAGCGGGACGGAGCCCATTCGAACCAACCCTTCGCTTCGCGCTTCCAGTCGGGCACGCTGGCCGAGATCGGGTTCTCGATGTGAGGCAACGCGGTCGGGTCGATCACGATGGGTCCTTCAGGTCCGCCACCCTACACAAGGTTCCGATTGCTTGGGGAGCTTGTCGTCGTCGCCCTGGCGATCACATGCTCAGCCCCGCAAAGCCGGAAGATTCTACGAACGGCCGCGCTCGGCCCGTGCAGGCTCAGCCGCGGCTCCGCACCGTACACGCCACGCGCCAACTGGATCAGGCCCACGAAAGCGCTATCGACCCAGGTCACGTCGGCCAAATCCAAACGCAACATGGACGAACTGCCTGCCGCCTCGCTCAGCACGGCACGCAAGGGCCCCAGCGCTTCGCGGCACCAGTCGCCGCGCAAGGTGACGACCATGGCATCCGGCAAATGCGCCACGTGCAAGCGCGGCGCGACAGGCATCGGCCGCAGCAGCCTGCGCCAGAGCATCCACGCTCTGAGCGGCACGACCCGGCCGATCATCCATCTCACCAGCAGCGCGCCGTCGTTCCAATAGCGGCGCCACAGATCCGGCTGCTCCTTGATTCGCCACAGCCATTCCATGCCCAAACGCTGGACCCTCTCCGGCGCCCGCTGCACGTGGCCCGCGACGAAGTTGACGACCGCACCGAGATGCGAGACGAGCGGCGCGCTCAGCCGGGCTCGGTTGCGCTCGATCCAGGCCTGACCCTTCTGCGCACCCAGTGCCACGATCACGAAGTGTGCGCCGCTGCCGTTGATCTGCTCCACGACAGGCCCCGCGCTCATGTCATCCAGCGAGCCGAAACCGGCCGCATTGAATCCGACGGCGTGCGCGCCGGTGGCGTTCTGGTTCAGGCGACGGCAGGCCTGTTCTGCCGCTCCCGGCGGGCCACCGAAGAAGAAGACACGCAGCGCCGGACCCGGATGCGCGGCCAGGCGCTCGAACAGGTCGGCGCCGGAGACACGCTCGCGAATCGGCAAGCCGAGGCACCGCGCGACCCAGACCAGCGGCATGCCATCGACCAGGCTCAAATCGCTGTGCAGCAGCGACTCGCGAAATGCCGTGTCTTTCGATGCGGCGACCGCAAAGTTGAGATTTGGCGTCGAGATGAAGCAGCGCTGACCGCCGAAGCCGCATGCGCGGATGTGGTCGACGGCGTCGTCGAGGCTGATGATGTCCAGCGGTACGCCGAGCACGCAAACCACGTCGCGCTGGAACGTCGCATCCCAACGCCGCGGCGAGGCTGCGGCATCGGACGGTGCGGCCGCGGCGGCGCGGTCGATTGCGCTGATGTCACGCCCGGCCATCATCGCGTTTGGTCCGCACCCACTCGACCTGCCGCTTGCGCAGGAGCTTGAGGTACATCGGGATCTTCCGAAGAACGTACAACGGGGCAGTCGACAGTTCCCACAGCGAAACCGCAGACCGACCAAAACCGGCCCACGCGGCCAGGACTGCCACGCCGAGCAAGGACAGTGCCGAGCTGGACAAAACCAGCGGCCACACCGCTCCTCCAACGAACCAGAACGCGGCCGTCGCCACCCACCAGCCGGACAACCCGAGGACCAGCGATGCGAGCGGCGGAACGCACAGGTCGAGCACCAGCGCGGCCAACGACGGTTGCCAGGTCGCGATCGCACGCGCCAGCAGACGCGGGCCGGCGGCGGCAATGACACGCAAGTGGCCATGCTCCCAGCGCGTGCGCTGCGCTTGCAGACCTTCGGCATTGCTGGGAAACGAGCTGCTGACACCGGCATCGACCAGAAATTGCGGCGCATGGCCCGCCGTCGCGAGATCCAGTCCGAGCTGCATGTCTTCGACGATATGCCCGCTCGCAAGCGGCGCGCTGCGCAGTTGCTCCCATGGAAACGCCATGCCGGTGCCCATGAGCTGGCATGGCAGCCCCAGCCGCGCGTAGCCCAGCGGCCGCACATGGTTCTTGACGATCCAGGCGAACTCGGCCATGCGGATCTTCAGCCCGGACCTGGGCGGCGCATGCATCCGGTACAGCGCTTGCGTGGCCCGGCCGGTGCGATGGCAATGCCGCACGAGCAGATCGAGCGAGCCGGGCGCGACGATGCAGTCCGCGTCAACGATGACCACCACGTCGGGCGGGTCGGCCTGCAGATGGCGCACGCCGAAGTCCAGTGCGTAGCCCTTGCCGCGCCGCACCGAATCCTGGCGCTGCACGACCTCGGCGCCGGCCGCGGCGGCGACGGAGGCCGTGTCGTCGCTGCAGTTGTCGGCAACGACCAGCACACGATCGCGCGCCTGCAGCTGTGGCAGCACGCTTCTCAACGGTTCGAGGATGCCCGTTGCCTCGTCGTGGGCCGGCATCAGCACCGCGACCCGCGCGCGCGGGTCGGCCGAGCTCGCGAGCGTGGAACGGGATTCGGCTCGCGGCAGCAGCGCCGCCAAGACCTGCAGCAGCAGCAAGAGTACCGGGACGAGGACGAGCAGGCTGAGACCGCTCATCACCCATCCCGCCATCTCCAGCGCCGGCAGCACGCTCAGGCTCCCAGCGGAACCGGCTCCGGCCGGGCAAACAACGCGGCCAACTTCGCCGCCTCGCGGTCGATGTCGTGGCGCTCGACCACGCGGCGATGCGCGGCTTCGCCGATCCGCGACAGTTCGCTTGCCGGGGCGGCCAGGCATTCGCGCAGGGCCGCCACCAACGCATCGAGGTCGCCTGCAATGCAAAGCCAACCCTCTTGGGCATCACGAACGAGTTCCGGAATCCCGGCAACGTAAGTCGATACGACCGGCCGGCGCAGCGCCATCGCCTCCATCAGCACCACCGGCAGTCCTTCGGCAAAGCTCGGAAGCACCAGCGCGCGCGCGGCCAGGATCTCGTCGCGGACCTGCGCGCTGCTGATCCACCCGGTGATGCGTACATGCGCCTCCAGCCCCGCGGCACGCACCATCGCCTCGATCTCGCCCCGCATCTCGCCATCGCCGGCGAGCACGAGCTGACACGGGATGCCGTCACGCCGCAGCCGCTCCGCGGCGCGGACAAGCAAGTGCTGCGCCTTCTGCTCGCAGAGCCGGCCGACGCAAACGAGGCGCGGCACATCCTGCGGCCCGTTCTGCGGGCCGGCATAGAAGTCGCGCTCCAGCCCGCAATGCACCACTTCGACCTTGGCCCAATGCGCAGCCGGTGTCCAGCGGTACAGCTGGCTGCGGCCGAACGAGCTGATCGCGACGACGAACGCCGAGCGTTCAATCTTCTGTGGAAGGCTCAGCGCTTCGGGCCGGTCGAACTCTTCCGGCCCATGCACCGTGAAGCTGTAGCGCGGACCGCCAAGCGCGCGCAGCAGCATCGCGACCGCGGTGGAGTTCGTGCCGAAATGCGAATGCAGGTGCTCGATGCCCAGTTCGCGACACCAGTCGAGGAGCCTGCAAGCCTCGGCGAGATAGACCAGGTGGTACAGGAGCGGGCGGTCGGATCCGCGCGAGGTGCGCCACGCCAGCACCAAGGCTTCGAGGAACCGCCGCGGCTGCGTGCACAGCGCTTGCAGCGTCGGCCGCACGAGCCCGACGAGACCTTCACGCAAGACATAGCGCGTGCGGGCTCGCTCGAGCTGATCGGTTTCGTCGACGACCGGGTCACTCCAGCCGCGGATCGCGAAGCGCGTGATCGCGAGGCCGCGACGCTCCAGTGCGAGGATCTCACGGCGGATGAACGTGTGGCTGACCTTGGGGTACTGGTTGATCAGATAGGCCACGCGGCGTGTTGTCGTGCCGTCGGCGGTGTGTTCGGACATCTTGTGCTGTGCCTGCTGCGGGTCCTGCGGACTGCCACGACCAACTGCTAGTATGCACTCGGCAGGGCGGCGCATTGATGGTGTGCCGGCCATTGAGCGAGGAATGCACGAATGGGCCGCACTGTTGTCTGGGTAGGTCTGAGTCTCTTGTGCGCCATGCTGCTGGCACTGGTTGCGCTCCTGAGCTACGGCGGCGCACGAAGTACGATGACCTCCGCACAGCGCGGCGTGCCGGCTGCCGCCGTGCCTATCGGTGTCATGGGCGACTCGGACAGCGCGTCCTACGACGAAAAGCCTGGCCCCTACTTCGCCAGTCGTCTGCAATGGACTGAGGTGCTTGCGCAGATGCGTCCCGATCAAGTGGATCTCGGCGAATGGGGTTCGTGGGGCGTTCCGCGTTGGATGTCGATGACCCGTGTGCGCGATGGCCTCGGTTTGCGCTGGCGTGGTCCACGCCGCACGGAGTTCCGCCATGATTTGGCGTGGGCCTCATCGTGCTACTCGCTGATGGAGGGCGGTTGGCGTCAGGCCGAGCGACTCTCGGACATCATGGACGAGGAACCGGAGCGCTGGAAGCAAGGCATCGTCATCGTTCGTGTAGGTACCAACGACTTCGGCAAGACGCCGCCGCTGCTGCAATTGCGCGACGACCCGACCGCGCCGGCGGTACGGGCGTTGATGGATCGATGCGTGGCGTACATACGTGACGCCATGGCTTTGATCCACCGCAAACATCCCGAGGTCCGGTTTGTCCTCGTCGGAATCTTCGACAACGTCCACTGGCCGCCCTATTTTTCGGATTTCGCCACACCAGCGGGCTTGCGCAATGTGTCGCAGGGACTCGACTACTACGACAACGCGCTGCGCGCGCTGGCAGCGGCCGATGCGCGCATCGCCTTTTTCGATGATCGAGCGTGGTTCGCCGCCCATTGGGGCGGCCGCGACGCCCATGACGGCCGGCCCGCCTACAGCACGGTCAAGATCGGCAGGCTGGCCGTCACGAACACAGAGGGCGACCGGCCCGACAACGCATTGCTCGCCACCGGGCACGCCGGCCTCGCATGGAATGCGCTGTGGGCACAATCACTCGTGGACTTGATTCGCAAGTCATTCAACGCCCCGATCAAGCCGGTCACCGATTCAGAAATCTTGTCGTTTGTCGAGGCACGAGTGCCTTGAGAGCGGCCCCGCGTTGCTCGACCAATTGAATCTATTTGTAAACGCAAGCGCCCGGCGATGGTGTGGACTTTGCTTCTGATCTTCGGCAGGATGTGCATCTCGTCGCGGTTACAACTTTCTCACAGCCGTGTTGAGCGCGCTGGCAGACTCTGCGGCGTTCAAAATGCTTGGGCCACGATGCACCCTGCATCGGCTTTCGAGGGCGGCCAAGCTTCAAGATGCCTGAACAATGACGGGATCAGTCACAGGCCAGGTCGTTGGAGGGTCTAGTCAAACATGAACAGCCATCGCGCCATGCGCGTCCACCGTTTGTTTGCGCTTGCTTCTGCTGCAGCGCTTTTAGGCGCATGTGGCGGAGGGTCCGC
>DATCSE010000067.1:0-6692 GCA_036568605.1 Burkholderiaceae bacterium
CCGCTGAAGTTCTGCGGCGCGACCTTGCGCCAGACGATGTTCTGGGTGCCGGCCTCGGGCGACATCGGCGTCGGCGTCTCCATCCTGTCGTACGGCGGCGGCGTGCAGTTCGGCCTGATCACCGACCGCCGGCTGTGCCCCGACCCGCAGGCGATCATCGACCGATTCGAGCCGGAGTTCGAGCAGCTGTTGCTGCTGACGCTGATGCTGCCGTGGGGCGAGCCTTCGTGAGCTCCTCGGCTCAATCTTCTTCCAGCTCCGCCTTCGCCATCTCCACGTCCAGCCGCTCCATCGCATCCATCGGCGTGGTCGCGGCGGCGTCCTCGTAGAGCTGGGTCGCTTCCTTCATCTTCTTCTCGCCTTCGAGCATCACCAGGCCGTTCGCGTACTCGACCATCGCGATCGCCGAGGTCGGGTTCAGCTTCAGCGCGGTCTTGTAGTTCGCGATGCCGGCGTCCTTGCTGGCGCCCTGGGTGCGGCCCAGCAGCGCGCCGACCTTGTCGATGATCTCGGCATGGAATGCGCCGAGCGCGATGTGCGCGTCGGCGTGCTTGGGGGCGAGCTTGATCGTGGTCTCCAGCGCGCTCTTGACCTTGCCGCCCAGGCCTTGCGCGAGCGCCTTCGCGATCGAGATGCCCTGGCTGTACCGGCCCAGCGCGTAGGCCAGGAAGTAGTGCGCGTTGGCGTTCTTCGGGTCCTCGGCGATCTGCGCCTCGGCGCGCTCGGCCACTTCCATCAGCAGCGCGAGCTTGGCCTTCTCGCTCTTTTCGAGGTAGTTCGCGTAGATCGCCTGCGCCTTGTTCGCCGCGGTGATGCCGGCACCGCCGGCCTTCACGCCGGCCTCGGCCGCCTTCTGGAACTCGCCGGCGTGGAACAGCGCCCACGCGGCGAGCACCTTGTCGTCCTTGGGCAGCGGCTCGGCATCGCCGGCATGCAGCCGGGCCCAGTGCTTCTTCAGCGCCGCGGCGTCGTAGCTGTAGTCGGCGTTGTCGTGCGGGAAAGCGGTCCACTTGGCCATCGTCGTCTCCTTGTCGTCCTCGTTGTTGAAGGTTGTCGCGGTCAGGCGCGTTCGTAGCGGGCGACCAGCGCATGCAGATGATCGCGCTGATCGGCGGCCAGGTACGGCAGCAACAGGCTGAGCACATGGAAGGCGCCGCGCAGCAGCGCCGCGCCGGCCTCCGCGGGCTCGAGCGCGCGGCGCGGGTCGCGCACGTACTCGTAGCTGAGCCAGTAGGTCAGCACGACCACCATCGCGGTCGCGACCGATTCCATGTCGCGCGGCGCGATCTGCACCGCGCTGCCGCGCGCGAGGCCGTCCAGCACGGCCTGTACCGCGCGGTTCTTGTTCTTCAGCACGAACTGGAAGTGCGTCTCGAGCCGGCGGTTCTTCGACAGCAGGTCGTTCAGGTCGCGGTACAGGAAGCGGTGCTGCCAGATCAGCTCGAACAGCATGTGGAAGAACAGCCACGCGTCCTCGACGTTCTGCACGTCGTCGGCGGCGCGCAGCAGCTCGGTCAGCGCGCGCTCGTAGCGGTCGAACAGGCTGTTGATCAGCTCGTCCTTGGCCGGGTAGTGGTAGTACAGGTTGCCGGGGCTGATGCCGAGCTCGGCCGAGATCAGCGTGGTCGAGACGTTCGGCTCGCCGAAGCGGTTGAACAGCTCGAGCGTGACTTCGAGGATGCGCTCGGCCGTGCGGCGCGGCTTCTTCGTATGCGTGGCCATCGTGCGGTGCGGTTGCGCTGGCAGCCAATCTAGCATCAAGGCTATGCGCGGCCCATCGGCACGAACCAAGGGCGGCTGCCTACAATCACCGGCGCCGATGCCAGTCCAGCCCGCCATCTCGTTCCAGCACGTCGTCAAGACGTACCGCAGTGCCCGCGGCGCGGTCCAGGCGCTGGACGATGTGAGCTTCGACATCGAACCCGGCGAGTTCTTTGGCCTGCTGGGCCCGAACGGCGCCGGCAAGACCACGCTGATCAGCATCCTCGCCGGTCTCGCGCGGGCGAGCAGCGGGAGCGTCCGCGTGCTCGGCCACGACGTCGTCGCCGACTACGCGGCCGCGCGGCGCAGCCTGGGGGTCGTGCCGCAGGAGCTGGTGTTCGACCCGTTCTTCAGCGTGCGCGAGGCCTTGCGCATCCAGAGCGGCTACTTCGGCGTGCGTGGCCGCACGCCGGCGGCGCGGCGCGCCAACGACGCGTGGATCGACGAGCTGCTCGAACACCTGGGCTTGACCGACAAGGCCCACGCGAACATGCGCCAGCTCTCCGGCGGCATGAAGCGCCGCGTGCTGGTCGCGCAGGCGCTGGTGCACCGGCCGCCGGTGATCGTGCTGGACGAGCCGACCGCCGGCGTCGATGTCGAGCTGCGCCAGACGCTTTGGCACTTCATCGCGCGCCTCAACAAGGAAGGCCACACGGTGCTGCTGACCACCCATTACCTCGAAGAAGCCGAGGCGCTGTGCAGCCGCATCGCGATGCTCAAGCTCGGCCGCGTCGTCGCGCTCGATCGCACCTCGGCGCTGCTCGCCGGCACCGCAAGCACGATGCTGCGCTTCAAGATGGACACGCCGCTGCCGCCGCAGCTGGCCGCGCAGTCGCGCGTGACCGGCCGCATCGTGCAGATTACCGCGCACGACGCGGCGGAGGTCGAGCGCATCCTCGCCGTGCTGCGCCAGGCCGGTTGCCAGCCGGAGGACCTGGAGATCGGCCGCGCCGACCTGGAAGACGTGTTCCTCGAGATCATGAGCGGCGAGCACCGCCCGCGGGTCGCGGCATGACGACGGCGGCGTCCCCGGCCGCGTTGCGCAGGCTCTTCGCCGGCACGCGCACGCTGCTGTACAAGGAGGTGCTGCGCTTCTGGAAGGTCAGCTTCCAGACCGTGGCCGCGCCGGTGCTGACCGCGGTGCTGTACCTGATGATCTTCGGCCACGTGCTCGAAGGGCACGTGCAGGTGCACGGCGTCGGCTACACGAGCTTCCTGATCCCCGGCCTCGTGATGATGAGCGTGCTGCAGAACGCGTTCGCAAACAGCAGCTCGTCGCTGATCCAGAGCAAGGTCACCGGCAACCTGGTGTTCGTGCTGGTGACGCCGCTGTCGCACTGGGCCTGGTTCGCGGCGTACGTCGGCGCATCGGTGGTGCGGGGCGCGGTCGTCGGCGCCGGCGTGCTGCTCGTGACGGCGTGGTTCGCGCCGCTGAACATTGCGAACCTCGCCTGGATCGCCGTCTTCATGGCGCTGGGCGCGGCGCTGATGGGCGCACTCGGCCTGATCGCCGGCCTGTGGGCCGAGAAGTTCGACCAGATCGCCGCGTTCCAGAACTTCATCGTGATGCCGATGACGTTTCTCTCGGGCGTCTTCTACTCGGTGCACTCGCTGCCGCCGCTGGCGCAGGCGGCCAGCCACCTGAACCCGTTCTTCTACATGATCGACGGGTTCCGGCATGGCTTCTTCGGCGTCGGCGACGTGTCGCCGTGGATCAGCCTCGCGGTGGTCGGCGCGAGCCTCGCGCTGGTCTGCGGCGTGAGCCTGCACCTGCTGCGCATCGGCTACAAGATCCGGCATTGAGCGTTCGCCGGCGCACGCCGGCCCGCATCGGCGACGGCATCGGGGCCTCCCGATGGCATCGGGGGCTCCCCGAATATTTGCAACATCTTGATGCGGCCCTTCCTACGATGCCCAGGCATCAAAGGAGGGCGTCCCCATGGATGTCGTTTATCCCGCGCTCGTCGCGTTGTTCTGGCTGCTGCTGGTCGGCATGGCCGTCGGCTGCTCGCGCCTGGGAGGCTCGGCGAAATGAGCTTCATGTACGCGCTCGGCGCGATCGTGTCGCTGGCCCTGCTGGTCTATTTGATCGCGGCGTTGTTCTTCCCGGAGAAATTCACATGACCGGCCATGCCTGGAGCCTGCTGGCGGTCTACAGCGTCGTGCTGTTGGGGCTCGCGATACCGCTGGGCCGCTACATCGCCTACGTGATGGACGGGCGCATGACATTCGTCGCGCCCATCGAACGCGGCCTGTTCCGCATGCTGGGCGTGAAGGCCGACGAGGAGATGGGCTGGCTGCCGTACGCGCTGGCGCTGCTGCTGTTCAGCGGGCTGGGTGTGCTGGCGGTCTACGCGCTGCAGCGGCTGCAGCTGTGGCTGCCGCTGAACCCGCAGGCGTTTGCCAACGTCTCGCCGGATTCGTCGTTCAACACCGCGCTCAGCTTCGTGACCAACACGAACTGGCAGGGCTACGTCGGCGAATCGACGATGAGCTACCTGACCCAGATGCTGGGGCTGACGGTGCAGAACTTCTTGTCGGCCGCGACCGGCATCGTCGTCGTCATCGCGCTGATCCGCGGGCTGGCGCGACACTCGAGCAAGAGCATCGGCAACGCCTGGGTCGACCTGACCCGCGTCATCCTGTGGATCCTGCTGCCGATCTGCATCGTCTTCGCGCTGTTCGAGGTGCAGCAAGGCGGCATCCAGAACTTCGATGCCTACAAGGACGTGAAGACCGTCGAGACGCTGAAGTACCAGCAGCCCAAGGTCGGCGCCGACGGCCAGCCGGTGAAGAACGACAAGGGCGAGCCGGTGCTGGAGGACGCTTCGACCGACACGCAGACGCTGGCGATGGGCCCGGTGTCGTCGCAGCTCGCGATCAAGATGCTGGGCACCAACGGCGGCGGCTTCTTCAACGCGAACTCGGCGCACCCGTACGAGAACCCGACGGCGCTGTCGAACTTCGTGCAGATGATCTCGATCTTCCTGATCCCCGGTGCGCTGTGCTTCACGTTCGGCCGCATGGTCGGCGACCGGCGCCAGGGCTGGACGGTCTATGTCGCGATGTTCCTGCTGTTCGTCGCCGGCGCGATCGCCGCGATCGCGTTCGAGCAGCAGGGCAACCCGCAGATCGCCGCGCTGGGCGTCGACCAGGCCGCCAGCGCCACGCAGGCCGGCGGCAACATGGAAGGCAAGGAGACGCGCTTCGGCATTGCCGACACGGGCCTGTTCGCGGCCATCACGACCGATGCATCCTGCGGCGCGGTGATCGGCATGCACGACTCGTTCACGCCGCTGGGCGGCATGGTGCCGCTGATCAACATGCAGCTCGGCGAGGTGGTGTTCGGCGGCGTCGGCACCGGCCTGTACGGCATGCTGGTGTTCGCGATCATCGCGGTGTTCATCGCCGGGCTGATGATAGGCCGCACGCCCGAGTACCTCGGCAAGAAGATCGAGTCGTACGAGATGAAGATGAGCTCGGTCGCGATCCTGATCACGCCGCTGCTCGTGCTCTTGGGCACCGCGGTCGCGGTGATGGCCGATGCCGGCCGCGGCGCGGTCGCGAACCCGGCGGCGCACGGCTTCTCGGAGATCCTGTACGCGCTGACCTCGGCCGCCAACAACAACGGCAGCGCGTTCGCTGGGATCAGCGCGAACGTCCCGTTCTACAACATCCTGCTCGGCATCGCGATGTGGTGCGGCCGCTTCGGCGTGATCGTGCCGGTGCTTGCGATGGCCGGTTCGCTGGCCGCGAAGAAGCGCATCGCCGTCACCTCGGGGACCATGCCCACGCACGGCGTGATGTTCGTCGTGCTGCTGCTGGGCACCGTGCTGCTGGTCGGCCTGCTGAACTATGTGCCGGCGCTGGCGCTGGGCCCGGTGGTCGAGCACCTGATGCTCTGGAAATGAGAGCGCTCGCATCATGACTCGCAAGACATTCACGTTGTTCGATCCGGCGCTGGCCCGCCCGGCCGTGGTCGACGCATTCAAGAAGCTGGACCCGCGCGTGCAGTGGCGCAACCCGGTGATGTTCGTCGTCTACGTCGGCAGCATCGTCGCGACCGGGCTGGCGGCGCAGGCCGCGGGCGGCGACGGCGAAGCCGGCTTCGGCTTCATCGTGGCGATCGCGCTGTGGCTGTGGTTCACGGTGCTGTTCGCGAACCTCGCCGAGGCGCTGGCCGAGGGCCGTAGCAAGGCGCAGGCCGCGAGCCTGCGCAGCCTGAAGCGGCAGACCTGGGCGAAGAAGCTGCAGGAGCCGACGTACGGCGCGAAGTGGACGCCGATCGAATCGACCGAGCTGCGCAAGGGCGACGTCGTGCTCGTGCTGGCACAGGACGTGATCCCGGCCGACGGCGAGGTGATCGAAGGCGTCGCGAGCGTCGACGAGAGCGCGATCACCGGCGAATCGGCGCCGGTGATCCGCGAGTCCGGCGGCGACTTTTCGGCGGTCACCGGCGGCACGCGGGTGCTGTCGGACTGGATCGTCGTGCGCGTGGGCGTGAACCCCGGCGAGACCTTTGTCGACCGCATGATCGCGATGGTCGAGAGCGCGAAGCGCCAGAAGACGCCCAACGAGATCGCGCTGACCATCCTGCTGGTCGCGCTGACCATTGTGTTCCTCGCGGTCACGGTGACGTTGCTGCCGTACTCGCTCTACAGCGTGGACGTCGCGAAACCTGTCCTGAGCTTTGTCGAAGGGGCTGGTGCGCCAGTCACGGTCACGGTGCTGGTCGCGCTGCTGGTCTGCCTGATCCCGACGACCATCGCCGGGCTGCTGTCGGCGATCGGCGTCGCCGGCATGAGCCGCATGATGCAGGCCAACGTGATCGCGACCTCGGGCCGCGCGGTCGAGGCGGCCGGCGACGTCGATGTGCTGCTGCTGGACAAGACCGGCACGATCACGCTGGGCAACCGCCAGGCCTCGGCGTT
>DATCSE010000068.1:0-2573 GCA_036568605.1 Burkholderiaceae bacterium
GACCGGCTTGGCGGTACACCTTCGACAGGTGCGCATACAACGCCCAGCAGGTCCAGGTGGGGAAATCGAGGCGCGTCAGCACGCAACGGCCCCAGCCTTTGGTGCCGAAGTCGGCGGCCCACTCGACCGCGCCGCGGTATACCGCATAGCACGGCGTGCCGGTCTCAGCGTACAGGTCCACGCCGCCGTGGAATTGCGTGCCGCCGCCTCGCGTATAGCCGTACGTGCCACCGACGAGCAGCCGCAGATACGGGTCGCAGCGCAGCACGCATTGCCGCAGAGGACGGACCATGGCGGTCTGATGATGCGGATGCTGTTGAGGCGGCAGCGGTTGCTGTCGTAGGGCTTGCGATTGCGCGGACATAGGCCTCCCCTTGTGGCTTTGGTCGATGCGATGCGTGCCGCGCTCGCGCTCGTCAATCCAGATCCTGGATGCGCGTGATGTCGGCCGGGTTGCCGACCCACACCGCGATCGCGCTGTAGTTGTCCTGATTCGGGCGGGCGCGTTGCTGCACCAGCAGGTGCATGCGGGTCAGCCAATCCTGCGCGTCGGCCGCGTCGGCCAGCGTCGCTTCGATCTCGTCGGGCTCTAGCGGGTCGTACCAGCCGTCGCTGCACAGCAGGAACGCATCGCCGTCGGCGATCTCGAAATCGGCGGCGCTCAGGTGCGGCTCGATCGGCTCCTCGGTGCCCATCGCGGCGATCAGCTGGTTGCGCTGCGCGTGCGTGCGGGCCTGCTCGGCGTCGATCAGGCCGGCGTCCAGCATGGTCTGCACGACGCTGTCGTCGCGCGTGACCTGCGCGATGCGGCCCTTGCGCAGCAGGTACAGCCGCGAGTCGCCGACGTGCGCCCACACCGCCTGTTCGCCGGTCTTGGCGATCCACAGCATGACCAGCGTCGCATGCATGCGCTGCACGCCGCTGACGCCCTCCTGGCGCCGGTTCAGCGCCTCGTTCGCGGCATGCGCGACCTGCTCCAGCGTATCGGCCGGCGACGCGCCCGCGTCATGCGCGAACCGGGTGCTGAGCTCGTGCGCGACCATGCGCACCACCAGGTCGGCGGCGACGGCACCGTCGCTGTGGCCGCCGGCGCCGTCGGACAGCACGGCGAACCAGCCCTGCTCGAGCGTGCCGTGCTGCAGGTAGTCCTCGTTGCCCTTGCGTGCGCCGATTTCGCTGCGGCTGGCGAATTGGATGTCGTGCGGCATGACCCGGCGCTCACGTGCCGGCGTCGTGGCCGGGGGGCTGCATTCGATCGAGCTGATCCTCGTAAGCCGCGACGAACGCGGCGCCGAACAGGGTGTGGAAGTCGTCCTGCGCCTCGTCGCGGATCGCGCTGTAGTGCTGCAGGTACAGATCCCACAGCTTGGCTTTGCGGTTCATCGGCAGCAGGCTGTCGATCACGCTCTTGGCGGCCAGCTTGCGTTCGAGCTGCCCCGGCTCGAAGCGCGCGAGCACGCCGGCCAGCGCTGCGCGCATGCCGGCCATCGTGCCGATGCTGTGGCCCACCAGGTCGTGCATCGCATCGCGCATCGCGACCGGCCCGGCCATGAAGCCGCGCAGCGGCGGCTGCAGCAGCTGCTCCAGCGCGGCCTGCGCGTTCGGCGAGAACTTCAGCGGGTTGTTGTTCTTCGCGCGTATCGTCGTGACCGCGGCGCGCAGCTCGGTCTTCGCGGTCGCGCGCACCGACATCAGGTGCAGTGCGCCTTCCACCGCCTCGCGCATCACCTGGCCCACGATGCGCATCTGCTCCGGGTTCAGGCCTTGCGGCAGGTTGACGCGGATGCCGGCGCCTTCGCAGAACGCGAGCCAGAGCGCGTCGCGGTCGACGGCAGCGCTGGTCGCCGGCGCAGCCGGCGGCGTCCCCGCAGGCCTGGCGATCGGCGGCATCGGTTGCGCGGGCAGCAGCGGCGCTGCGGTGCTGGTCTGCGGCACCGCGGCGCGCCGCACCGCCGGCGCCGTGATCGGGATGTCGACATCGACCGACGCGGCCGCGGGGGCCGGCGCAGGCGGCGCCGGCTGACCGAGGAAGGAGGCCAGCGCATCGTCGCTGCTCGATGCGACGGGGCTCGCGCCGAGCCCGAGGCCCGCGAACACGTCGTCGACCGATGACGATGGAGGCGGCGCACCGCCGGCCACGCGCGGCGGCTGGTACGCGGCGTTCAATTCGGGCGTGTGGTTGAACGCGGCGTGCGCCGCAGGGGCCGCGGGCGCGGGGCTGCCGCCGAACATCGCCAATGGGTCGGTGCTCACGTGGCCCGCGCCGGCCATGGGTTTGCCGGGCTGGCCGGGGGATGGCGCGGCCAGAAAGTCCGCCAGCGGATCGGGCGCGCCGTGCGCCACCGGCGTCAGGCCGAAGCTGGTGTCGATCGACGGCGGCGTGCCCGAGCCGGCACCGACCGAGCCGAGCAGATCGTTCGCGCCGACCTGCGGCGGCGCTGGCGACGCCGGTGGTTTCGACGCTGACGCCGCAGGGGCGAGGTTGGCGAACGGATCGAAATCATGCGGCAGCGGTGCCGGCGCGGCCGCAGCCGGTTTGTTCAGGAACGAAAACGGATCGCTGGCTTCGGCGG
>DATCSE010000069.1:0-6040 GCA_036568605.1 Burkholderiaceae bacterium
CGCCGCTCGCGATCTTCAGCAGCAGCTCGATCAGCAGCGCGCGCTCGGCGGACGAGAGCATGCGCAGCGCCGGGCCCTCCATCGTCGCGGCGATCTTCTCGGCACGCTGGGTCAGCTCCTTGCCGGCCGGCGTCAGGTGGATCTGCATCGCCCGGCGGTCCTGCGTGCTGCGCACGCGCTCGACCCAGCCGCGCTCGACCAGCTTGTCGATCGTCACCGCCATGTTCGGCGGCGAGATGTCCAGCGCCTGGCCCAGCTGCTTCTGGTTGACCTTGGGGTTCGAGGCGACCAGCACCAGCAGCGAGAACTCGGAGGCCTTGAGCTGCAGCGGGCCGAGCTGCTTCGCGAACACCTTCTTCAGCTCGATCGACGCGCGGCTGGCCGCGTAGCCGACCAGGTGGGTCAGCCGCGACTGGTCCAGCGCTGCGGTGTGCGGCCGCGCTGACGAGGTGTCGGCATCGGCGCCGGGTTCGTCAGCAGTGGCCGTCGCGCGGTGCGAGTGCGGCTCCATCATCTTGGTCTGTTTCGTCGTCGTGGCGAAAGACAGCGGGGTGGTGCCATTCTTCCTCAACTGTCGCGGCCTTCGCCGCCGTCAGCGCGAATTCTTCTGCCGGGCCGCACCGAGATAGGTGTCGATCACGCGCGGGTCGCGGGCCAGCTCGGCCGCCGGCCCTTCGAGCGCGATCTCGCCCATCTCGAGCACGTAGCCGTGGTCGGCAACCTCGAGCGCGGCGCGGGCGTTCTGCTCGACCAGCAGGATGGTCACGCCGGTCGCGCGCAGGCTCGCGATCGTCCTGAAGATATCGCGCACGACCAGCGGCGCGAGCCCGAGGCTGGGCTCGTCCAGCATCAGCAGCGACGGCTTGCTCATCAGCGCGCGGCCCACCGCGAGCATCTGGCGCTCCCCTCCTGAAAGCGTGCCGGCCAGCTGCGCGCGCCGCTCCTTCAGGCGCGGGAACAGGCCGTAGACCTCCTCGAGCACCGCGGCGCTGTCCTTCGCGCCCAGCCGGTACTGACGGTATGCGCCCAGCCGCAGGTTGTCCTCGACCGGCATCGAGCCGAACAGCGCGCGCGTCTCGGGCACCAGCGCGATGCCGGCCATCACGCGCTCCTCGAGCGAGCGCAGCGCGAGCGAGTTGCCCTGGTACGCGATCGTGCCGCGCGACGGCAGCACGCCCATCAGCGCGTTCAGCAGCGTGGACTTGCCGGCGCCGTTCGGGCCGATCACGGTGACCACGCTGCCCTTCGCGGCACGCAGATTCAGGCCGTGCAGCACCTCGGCACGGCCGTAGCCGGCGTGCAGGTCGGTGACTTGGAGCAATGCGTCAGTCGAGGTCACGTCAGTGCTCCGTCCCAAGATAGGCGGCACGCACCGCCGGACTGGCTTGCACCTCTTCGGGCGTGCCTTCGATCAGCTTGGTGCCGAACTCCATCACGACGACGCGGTCGACGAGGCCCATCACCAGGTCCATGTCGTGCTCGACCAGCAGGATCGAGAGTCCCTCGCCGCGCAGCTGGCGCAGCACGTCGGCCAGGCCCTGCTTCTCCTTCAGGCGCAGCCCGGCGGCCGGCTCGTCGAGCAGCAGCAGCGTCGGGTCGGCGCACAACGCGCGGGCGATCTCCATCAGGCGCTGCGGGCCGAGCGCGAGGTTGCCGGCGAGCTCGTGCATGCGGTCGGCCATGCCGATGCGGCGCAGCTGCGTCTCGGCCTCCTTGAAAAGCGCGCGCTCCTCGGTGCGATCGAGCCTGGCCATCGCACGGGCCACGCCGGCGCCACCGCGCAGGTGCGCGCCCAGCGCGACGTTCTCGAGCACCGTCATGCCGGCGATCATCTTCACGTGCTGGAAGGTGCGCGAGACGCCACGCTGGGCGATCACCCGCGAGGGCAGCCCGTCGATGCGTTCGCCGCGCAAGCTGACCTGCCCGCTGGTCGCCGGCAGCACGCCGGTGACGATGTTGAAGGTCGTCGACTTGCCGGCGCCGTTCGGGCCGATCAGGCCGAGGATTTCGCCGGCGCGCACCTGGAAGCTGACGTCGTTGACCGCGACCAGCCCGCCGAACTGCTTGCGCGCCTTCGCGACGTCGAGCACCACCTCGCCGTGCGGCGGTTTCGGCCGGTGCGGCAGCGCCGGCGCATCGGCCCAGTCGACCCGGCGGTTCACGCGCGGCAGCCGCGTTTCGACGAACGCCCAGATGCCGTCGCGCGCGTACTGCAGCACCAGCACGAGCAGCAGGCCGAACACGATGATCTCGTAGTTGCCGCTGCTGCCGAGCAGGCGCGGCAGCCAGACCTGCAGCTGGTCCTCGAGCACCTTGACGACGCCGGCGCCGGCCAGAGCGCCCCAGACATGGCCGACGCCGCCGAGCACCGCCATGAACAGGTACTCGATGCCCATCTTCAGCCCGAACGGCGACGGGTTCACGGTGCGCTGGAAGTGCGCGAACAGCCAGCCCGAGATGCTCGCGAGCAGCGCCGCGATCACGAACGCGGTGACCTTG
Source organism: Burkholderiaceae bacterium (assembly GCA_036568605.1). Lineage (GTDB taxonomy): Bacteria > Pseudomonadota > Gammaproteobacteria > Burkholderiales > Burkholderiaceae_C > DATCSE01. The sequence continues at coordinate 2,500 of DATCSE010000069.1, forward strand.
GTGCGGAACGTGTTGACGCCCATCGCCTCGGCCATCGTCGAGCCGCCCTTGACCGCGCGCAGCGCGCGGCCGGTGCGCGAATCGAGCAGGTGCGTGACGGCAATCGCCGCGAGCACGACCAATGCCCACAGCAGGTAGAAGAAGCGCCGGCCGGTATTCAGCGTGATGCCGAAGAAGTCGATCGCCGGGATGCCCAGCAGGCCGTCGTACTTGCCGAGGAAGTCGAGATTGCCGAGCAGGTAGTACAGGCTCAGGCCCCAGGCGATGGTCGCCAGCGGCAGGTAGTGGCCCGACATGCGCAAGGTGATCCAGCCGAGGACGAGCGCGCCGACGAACGTGAACGCCAGGCCGATCCAGATCGTGATCCACGGTGATACCGCGTAGGTCACGGTCAGGTACGCGGCCGTGTACGCGCCGACGCCGACGAAGGCGGCCTGGCCGAACGAGGTCAGCCCGGCGATGCCGGTCAGCAGCACGAGGCCGATCACGACCAGTGTGTACAGGCCGATGTAGTTGGCCTGCGTGATCCAGAACTCGGGGACCGGCAGCAGCGGCAGCAGCGCGAGCAACACCGCGAACGCGGCGAGCACGGAGCGTCGGAGGACCATCAGTTCGCCTCCTCTTCGTCGTCGTGCCCGTGCTGGAACGAGCGCCACAGCAGCACCGGAATGATCAGCGTGAAGACGATCACCTCCTTGAACGCGCTCGCATAGAACGAGCCGAAGCTCTCGAGCAGCCCGACGAACAGCGCGCCGACCGCCGCGGCCGGGTAGCTCGCGAGCCCGCCGAAGATCGCCGCGACGAAGCCCTTGAGGCCGATCAGGAAGCCCGAGTCGTAGAACATCGTCGTCGCCGGCCCGATCAGCAGGCCCGAGAGCGCGCCCATGAACGCCGCAAGGCCGAAGCTCAGGCGTCCGGCGCCGCTGGTCGAGATGCCCATCAGCCGCGCCCCCAGCCGGTTCACCGCGGTCGCGCGCAGCGCCTTGCCGCGCAAGGATCGCTCGAAGAACAGATAGAGCGCCACGATCATCGCGGCCGCGCTGAGGAAGATGATCACGGTCTGCCCGGCGAGCGTGACCGGCCCCAGGCTGAAGCGCTCGTCCCAGAAGCTCGGGTTGCGGAAACCCTCGGCGCCGAAGAAGACGAGGCCGAGCCCGGTCAGCGCGAAGTGCACGCCGACCGAGACGATCAAGAGCACCAGCACCGTCGCATCGGCGAGCCGCTGGTACGCGAGCCGGTAGACCAGCGGGCCCAGCGGTGTGACGATCGCCAGCGTCAGCAGGCTCTGCACGAACAGCGGCAGCTTCAGCGGCGCGACCCACAGCGTCACGACGAAGACCAGCACCGGCACCGCCAGCGTCTTCAGTGCATCGCGGGCAATGCGCGGCGCGGGCGTGGCCAGCCGCAGCGCGTTGGCCGCATCGAGCACCACCGAGATCGCGGCCATCGCGAGCAGCAGGTACACGGTGCCGGGCACCTTGCCGAGCTGCAGCAGCGCCAGCGTCAACGCGCCGTAGGCGACGAACTCGCCTTGCGGGATGAAGATGACCCGCGTGACCGCGAACACCAGCACGGTGGCCAGGCCGAGCAGCACATAGATGGCGCCGTTCGTGACGCCGTCCAGCGTCAGGATGCTGGCGATCGAGAAGTCCATGGGATTCTTGTTCGAGCTGGTAGGCGGATGGGTGCCGCGCGCCCTCACCCCGACCCTCTCCCAGAGGGAGAGGGAGCCAATCCCCTCTCCCTCTGGGAGAGGGTTAGGGTGAGGGCAGCGAGCCGCGCCAATGCGGCCGCTACTCTACCTTCCAATCGCCGTTCACGACCTTCAGCATCACGCCGGTTTCATTGGTGAAACCCCAGTGGTCAGCCGGCGTCCAATTCATGACGCCGTGCGCGAAGATCGTGCGGCCCATGGTTTCCATGCCTTCCTTGATCGCGGCGCGGAACTCCTTGGTGCCGGGCTTGGCCTTCTTCAGCGCGCCGGGCAGCACCTTCTCGAGCGTCACCTGAAAGTCGTAGGCATGGCCGGCGAACTGGTTGCGGTTGCCGGCGCCCTGCGCCTTTTCGTACTTCGTGACGAAGTCGATCGCCAGCTTCTTCGACGGATGGCTGTCGGGCAGCTGCTCGGCGATCACCGCCGGCCCGGAGACGACGAACGTGCCCTCGACGGCCTTGCCGCCGATGCGCATCAGGTCGCGCGTCGCCGCCGCGTGGGTCTGGTAGATCTTGCCCTTGTAGCCGCGCTCGACGATGGCCATCTCGGGCATCGCCGCGCCGCTGCCGGAGGCGACGATCAGCACCGCATCCGGGTTCGCGCTCGAGAGCTTCAGCGCCTGCGCGGTCACGCTGGTGTCGGAGCGCGCGAAGCGCTCGGTCGCGACGACCTTGATGCCGGCCGGTTCGGCCACCGCGGTGAAGTCCTTCAGCCAGCTCTCGCCGTACGCGTCGGTGTAGCCGAGGAAGCCGACGGTCTTGACCCCCATCTTCTTCATGTGCTCGACCATCGCGTGCGCCATCACCGTGGTCGACTGCGGCAGCCGGAAGGTCCAGGCATCCTTGCCCGGCGGCAATGCGACCGGCGAGAACGCGATCTGCACGGTCTGCGACTCGGCCGCGACGTCGGCCATCGCCGCGGCCACCGGCGTCGCCGCCGAGCCGCCGATGATGTCGACCTTGTCTTCGGTCACGAAGCGCTTCGCGTTGACGACGCCTTTGGTCGGGTCGGTCGCATCGTCGAGGATGATCAGGTTGATCTTCTCGCCGGCGATCTTCTCGGGCCACAGCGCGAAGTAGTTCTTCATCGGAATGCCCAGGCCCGAGGCCGGGCCAGTCAGCGGCAGGCTGATGCCGATGGTGACGTCGGCGCAGGCGCTGCCGGTGGCCAGCGCAAGCAGCGCGGCGATGATCGAAATTCGTGGGGTCATCGTCTGTCTCCTGGTGGTTCCCGTTCGGGTCATTCGCATAGGGTTCGGATATCGTCAGGCACCGGGATGGACCGCAGCCGCCCGGTCTCGTCGCGGCGCACGAAGGTGCGGGTCTCGCGGCCCTCGCAGATCAGATCGTCGCCGCTGCCGTCGGCGCGCGCGCGGGTGACGCGGTGCAGCTGGATGAACACCTTCGCGCGCCATTCTTCGATCGAGGTCGTGACGGTCAGCGTCTGGCCGTAGGTCGCCGACTGGATGAACTTGGTGTGGATCTCGAGCAGCGGCGTGCCGACGATGCCGCGCGTCTTCACGAGCTCGTTCCACGGCGGCACGCCGCACTGCACGAAGAAGCTCAGCGAAGCCGCGTCCATCCAGCGCGAGAAGTTCGGGAAGAAGACGATTCCCGCGGGATCGCAGTCGCCGAAATTCACGTCGACGGTGTAGGTCGTGGTACGCGGCATGGTCTGGGAGAGGCTGCCCCGGCGATTGTCAGCGCGGCGCCATGCGCAGCGCGCCGTCGAGCCGGATCACCTCGCCATTCAGCGACGGGTTCTCGACGATGGAGGCCGCAAGCAGCGCGAACTCCTCGGGCTTGCCCAGCCGCTTCGGGAACGGGA
>DATCSE010000070.1:0-6912 GCA_036568605.1 Burkholderiaceae bacterium
GGTGGACGATGCGTCGCTCGAACCCGACGTGCCGCTGAAGATCCTCAGCCGCTTCGAGCCCGACCAGGAGTGGGTGCTGGAGCCGGGCGACATGCTGTACCTGCCGCCCGGCTGGGCGCACGATGGCGTTGCCGAGGGCGAGTGCCTCACCGGCTCGATAGGCTTTCGCGCGGCGGGACCGGACGAGGTGGCGCAACAGGTGTTGCAGCGGCTGCTCGATGCGGCTGCCGCCGATGACGCTTCCGACGATGAAGATAGCAAGGCGGTGCGTCTGTATCGCGATCCGCATCAGCCGGCGGCCGACGCGCCGGGCCGCATCCCGCAGGCCTTGCAGGCCTTTGCGGCCGATGCGGTCATGCGTCTGGCGGCTGATCGGGCCGCGCTCGACTGCGGGCTGGGCGAGTGGCTCAGCGAGCCCGCGGCGGGCGTGTCGTTCGATCGCGTGATCGATCCGGCGCTCGAGAGCTCGCGCGATGCGAAACCAGATCTGCGTGCACTCGACGGCGTCGAGTTGGATAGGCGCACGCGCATGCTCTACGACGAGCGTTTCGTCTTCATCAACGGCGAGTCGTTTCGAGCCGGCGGTCGCGATGCGACGGTGATGCGCCGGTTGGCCGATCGCCGCTGCCTGTATGCGGCCGACCTGCGCCGTCTCGGCGACGATGCGCGTGCGCTGCTGCACGATTGGCTCGCGGCGGGCTGGCTGCACGCGATGCGACTCGAAGGGGACTATGCATGAGCTCGAACGGCACGACGACATCATCATCACCATCATCATCGGACGGCGCACGCGGCGCCGATTCGCCCATTGCGTCCCGCAGCGAGTTTCACGCCGCATTGCGCAGCGCGTTGGCCGAAGCGGCAGCGCATGGATGCCGCGAGCTCTGGCTGTGCGATCGCGACTTTGCCGATTGGCCGTTGGGCGAGCGCGTTGTCGTCGAAAGCTTCGCGCAATGGGCCGGCTCGCATCGGCGCTTGACGCTGATCGCATGCCACTTCGACGAGGTCGTGCGCCGCCATGCGCGCTGGGTCGAATGGCGCCGCACGTGGTCGCACATCGTCCATTGCCGCAGCAACACCGAGCTCGAGGGCAGCGAGATGCCGAGCGTGCTGCTGGCGAGCGATCTGCTCAGCGTGAGCCTGGTCGATCCGGTGCGCTATCGCGGTCGCGCGTCGCATGACGCAAGCCATGCGTCCCGATGCCGCGAAATGATTGACGCGGTTTTGCAACGTTCCGAAGAGGCCTTCCCGGTCACCACGGCCGGAATCTAGGGAAATCCCGCGAGCTGTCTATAATCGCCGGCTAGGCAATGGAACGCTCGAGTTCCCAATGCCTGCAAGTTGGGGCTCTGCGAGGATCGAAGGGTTCCCAAATACCAAGGCAACCATTCGAACCCAACTGATTGAGGACACAAACATGACCAAGTCGCTTCTGCTTGCTTCCATCGTCGCTGCTGTCGCCCTGGCCGCCTGCGGCAAGAAGGAAGAGGCTCCGGCTGCTGCCGCCGCGTCCGCTGCGGCCGCCCCGGCAGTCGCAGAAGCGGCCTCGGCCGCTGCCAGCGCCGTGAGCACTGCCGCTTCGGCTGCTGTCGACACTGCCGCCACCGCCGCGTCGGACGCCGCTTCGGGCGCCACCGCCGCCGCTGACGCCGCGAAGGACGCCGCCGGCAAGGCTGCCGACGCTGCGAAGGAAGCTGCCGGCAAGGCCGCCGACGCTGCGAAGGATGCCGCCGCTTCGGCCGCCGCCGCTGTCAAGAAGTAAATCGAGTCTGTCTCGAATGTGAGGAGGCCGCCCATCGGGCGGCCTCTTCGCTTTTGGGATGGATCTTGGAATCCTGGGCCGGCCACTGCGGACCTGTCCAAAACCTGTCGTGGGTCCGGCGGCCCAACGGCCAGCGCAGAAGCTCAGCGGACGTCGATCCAGTCGAACCCCATCAACGGGTCGGCGACGACGATGTCGTCCTGCATCGCACCGCATGCCGCGCTCAGCGCCGCGCGCGCGAGCGCAGGCGTGTTGTTGGTTTCGCTCAGATGAGCGGCGACGATGCGCCCGAGCCCGTCGTGCACACAGTGCCGGAGGATCTGCGCTGCCGTGTCGTTCGCGAGGTGCCCGAAGCGCCCGCCGATGCGCGCTTTCAGCGATGCCGGATAGCTCGAGGTCGCGAGCATCTGCGGATCGTGATTGCATTCGAGCAGCAGTGCATCGCAGCGCTGCAGGTTCTCCAGCAGATGCGGCGTGCTCGAGCCCACATCGGTCAGCACGCCGAGGTACTGCGCGCCGTCGGAAGCGCGCAGCTGCAACGGCTCTTGCGCGTCGTGCGCCACGGTGAACGGCATCAGCAGCAGCTCGCCCAGCTCGATGCGCTGGCCGTCGCGCGCGAAGTGCAGCAGCGCGTCGTGATCGTCGCCGAACTCGGGCGCGCCGATCGCGCGCCAGGTGCCGCGGCTCATCCACAACGGGATCGCATGGCGGCGCGCGAGCGTCGTCGCGCAGCCGATGTGGTCGCCATGCTCGTGCGTGACGAATACCGCCGTGATCGTTTCGATGCCGACGCCGGCACGCTCGAGCCGCGTCTCGAGTTCGCGCAGCGAGAAGCCGCAGTCGACCAGCACGCGGGTGCGCGTGGCGCCGCTGCCGGCTTCGATCAAGGTCGCGTTGCCGGTGCTGCCGCTGCCGAGACTGCAAAAGCGCATCACGGCAGCGCGGCCTCCGGCGACGACACCGCCTACTTCAGGTCTTCGAGCAGCAGCGCGGTGATGCGCTGGCCGGCTTCGCCGTTCTCGGGCACGCCCTGGCCGTTCAGCACGCTGACCGTGCTGCTGCGCTCGCCCTCGGCCTTGACGACGACGCGATAGCGCGTCGGGCTGCCCGGGCCGTCGTCCTTCTTGCCGAAGCTGAACAGCCTGGAGAAGAAGCCCGGCTCTTCCTTGCCGGCGAACTTCGGATCGATGTAGCGGACGAAGTAGATGCCTTGCGTGCGGTCGCGGTCCTCGACCGTGAAGCCGCTGCGGTCGAGCGCGACGCCGACACGGCGCCACGCGCGGTCGAAGCCGTCATCGACCTGCAGCGTCGCGGCGGGCTGCCCGGTGACGACACGCGCGCGTGCCGGCGCACCGGGTGCGCCGGGCAGCGGCGCCGCGGCCACCGCCTCGGCCTGCGTCTTCGCGGTTTCTTCCTTCGTGCCGAGCTTGATCATCAGGCGCGACAGCATCTCGGCCTCGAGCTGCGGATCGGCCGGGCGCGGTTGCCAGATGGTCGATTCCTTGTTCTGGCCGGTGACCGTTTCGACCATCCCGCGGTGCGTGATGTAGACCTCGCTGCCGCCGTTCGGGCCGCGCTCGACACGGGTGCGGAATTTGTCCAGCTCGCCCGTCGAGTACAAACCGTCGAACACCTTGCCGATCGATGCGCGGATGAAGTCCTGCGGCAGCTTCGCGCGGTTCTCGGCCCAGTCGGTCTCCATCACGCCGGCGGCCGGCGTGTCCTGCACGATCGTGAAGCCGCGGTCCTTCCAGAACGCCTGCAGTTGCGGCCAGAGCTGGTCGGGCGGCAGGCTGGTGCGCAGCCAGCGCTCGCTGCCTTCGCGCTCGATGCTGTTCGTGCCGACGGATTGAGGGGCGACGTTCGGCACGGTGGGTGCCGGGGCGGCGGCGCCCACCGCCGGCGCCTGGAACGCCGCGGCGCTGACCGTGCCGCCGCTCTGCTGGTAGCGCGAATCCTTCGTGAGCTGGGTCAGGTCCGGCGGGACTTCGAGGCCCGGCGTCTTGGTACCGCTGCTGCGGTAGTCGATCTTGTCGCCCGACAGCGCATCGCTGACCGACGAACAAGCGGTCAGCGCGACGGCGGCCGCCGAGGCGACGGCCAGTGCGCCGTGGCGCAGGGCCGCTGGGGCCATGAAAGCAAAGGGACGGGTCACGAAAGACATCTCCAGAGGGAAGCGGTCGCGACGCGATTCACGCCGCAACGGGGACACAGGGCACGTGGGGCACGCGCTTCAAACAAGGCCCGCTTCGCGCAAGGCCTGCTCCACCGCGGCCTGGCCGGCGCTGGACAGCGGCGTGATCGGCAGGCGCAGTGCGCCGCCGCACAGCCCGAGCCGCGCCATCGCCCACTTGGTCGGCGCGGGGCTCGGCTCGATGAAGAGGTTCTTGTGCAGCGCGAGCAGCTTCAGGTGGATCGCCGTCGCTTCCTGGACCTGGCCGGCCAGCGCTGCCTTGCACAGCTGGCTCATCAGCCGCGGCGCGACGTTCGCGGTGACGCTGACGTTGCCGTGCCCGCCCAGCAGCATCAATGCGATCGCGGTGCTGTCATCGCCGGAGTAGATCGCAAAGCCCTGCGGCGCCTGCTTGATCAGCCACGCCGCGCGGTCGATCTGGCCGCTCGCCTCCTTGATGCCGACGATGCCCGGCACCTGTGCCAGGCGCAGCGCGGTATCGACGCTCATGTCGGCCACGGTGCGGCCGGGCACGTTGTACAGCACCATCGGAATGTCGACCGCTTCGGCGATCGCCTTGAAGTGCTGGTAGATGCCTTCCTGCGACGGCTTGTTGTAGTAGGGCACGACCGACAGCGTGCAGTCGGCGCCGACCTTCAGCGCGAACTTCGCGAGCTCGATCGCTTCGGCGGTCGAGTTGCCGCCCGCGCCGGCCATGATGGGGATCCGGCCTTTGGCATGCTCGACCGAGACGCGAATCACCTCGCAATGCTCTTCGACCGAGACGGTCGGCGATTCGCCGGTGGTGCCGACGACGCCGACGCACGCGGTGCCCTCGGCGATGTGCCAGTCGATCAGCTTGCGCAGGCCGGCGTAGTCGACGCTGCCGTCCTCGTGCATCGGCGTGACCAGCGCGACGATGCTGCCTACTATTGCGTTCATGCGCGTTGTCCTCAGAATCCGCGGATTTTAGCCGCCCGCCGCGGCGGCTTTGGCCACTACAGACGGTAAAGCGCCGGGCCGTCCGCTGGGGTTTTCTCGCGTATCGCGACGATGCGCTGCACGCAGCGCTGCGCAGCGCCGGTGCCGGCACTCTCCAGGCCGTCCTCGAATGCGACCACGCGCAGACCCTGAACCGCGGCCAGAAGTTCACCGGGCCGCAGCAGGAAGTTCGGATTCGACGGCTTGCCGAAGCGCTCGTGGCCGACCGCGAAGGTCTCGTAGATCAGCACGCCGCCGGCGTCGAGCGAATCGACCAGAGTCGGCAGCAGCGCGCGCCACAGGTAGTTCGTCACGACGACCGCATCGAAGCGCCGCTGCGGCAGCGGCCATGGGCCGTTCTCGATGTCGGCCTCGACCAGCTCGGCATCGCGCAGCGCGGCGTCCGAATCGCGCGCGGCCGCGAGCGCCGCGGCATCGCGGTCGACTCCTGTGATGCCGCAGCCGCGCTGCGCGAACCAGCGCAGGTGGCGGCCCGAGCCGCACGCGACGTCGAGCACACGCGCGCCCGGCGCGATGAGATGCGACCAGCGCCGCACCCAGGGAGACGCGTCCAGGCCGGTGTGCGCAGGAAGGGTGCTCAAAAGCAGTTCCAGAGCTGCGTCGCCAGCGTCAACGCCAACTCGGGCCGCAAGTAGGCCGCGAACACGATCGCCAGCAAAGCGAGCGCCGCGGCCCATGCCGACACCTTGGCGATCGGATGGCGCAGCCTCATCGCGACGACTTCACCTGTTGCCGCATCACGCGGCGGCGGTCGCGGCACGCGGGCCACGCTCGATCGCGTTCTCGCGCACCGGCAGGTTGACGATGCCGGCGAAGATGCCCAGCGCCACCGCCAGCCACCAGACGATGTCGTAGCTGCCGGTCAGCCCGTACAGCTTGCCGCCCAGCCAGGCGCCGAGAAAACTGCCGACCTGGTGCGACAGGAACACGAAGCCGCCCAGCATCGACAGGTACTGCACGCCGAAGATCTGCGCGATCACCGCGTTGGTCGCCGGCACGGTCGACAGCCACAGCAAGCCGATCGCGGCGGCGAACAGGTACACGCTCCACGGCGTCAGCGGCGCCAGCACGAAGGCCGCGATCACCAGCGCGCGCAGGAAGTAGATCGACGACAGGATGTAGCGCTTCGGCATACGCGCGCCGAGCGCGCCGGCGGCATACGTGCCGAACACGTTGAACAGGCCGACGAGCGCGAGCGCGGTGGTCGCGACGTCCGGGGTGAGCCCGTGGTCCTTCAGATAGCTCGGCAGGTGCACGCCGATGAACACGACCTGGAAGCCGCAGACGAAATAGCCCGCCATCAACAGCTGGAAGCTCGGGTACGCAAATGCCTCGCGCAACGCGGACGGGATGCTTTGATGCGGGCCCTTGTGCCCGCTGGCCGTTGCCGCGGCCGGTTCGCGCAGTCCGATCGCCAGCGGCAGAATCGCCAAGGCCGTGCAGCCCAGCACGAACAGCGCCTCCTGCCAGCCGAAGCTGCCGATCAGCCAGTTCTCGACCGGCACCATCAGGAACTGGCCGAAAGAGCCGGCCGCTGCGGCCACGCCCATGGCCCAGCTGCGCTTCTCGGCTGCGACGTTGCGGCCTATCACGCCGTAGACGATCGCGTAGGTCGTGCCGGCCTGCGCCATGCCGATCAGCACGCCGGCGCTGCCCATGAACGCGAGGCCCGAGGCCGACAGTGCCATCAGCACGAGGCCGGCCGAATAGAGCAGCGTGCCGATGATCAGCACGCGGAACGCGCCGTAGCGATCCGCGAGCGCGCCGGCGAACGGACCGGCCGCGCCCCAGACCAGGTTCTGCACCGCGATCGCGAGCGCGAAGGTTTCGCGCGTCCAGCCGCGCTCCAGCGTGATCGGCTGCAGCCACAGCCCGAAGCCGTGGCGTATGCCCATCGAGAGCGTCACGACCGCGGCGCCGCATAGGAGCACCTGGGTCATCGAGAGCTTGGCGGGTGAGGGCGGCGGACTGGCGG
>DATCSE010000071.1:0-3037 GCA_036568605.1 Burkholderiaceae bacterium
AGACATCTACATGCCGGTCAGCGGCGAGGTCGTCGAAGTCAACGAGGCGCTGCGCGCCGACCCGTCGCTTGCGAACAGCGACCCGCTGGGCAACGGCTGGTTCTTCAAGGTCCACGTGGCCAACATGGGCGAGTTCGACCAGCTGATGGACCAGCCAGCCTACGACGTGCTCGTCAAGAACTCCTGAAATCCCGATAGCCGCTCGCCCTGAGGTCTCGAAGGGCTCCCGCGCAACCCCAGCCCTCCTCCGATGTTGATGTCCTCCCAGAAACCGCTGCAAGAACTCGAGAACGCCGCCGAGTTCGTCGACCGCCACGTCGGCATCGCGCCCGACGACGAAACCCGCATGCTCTCGGCGATCGGCGCCGCGTCGCGCCGCGCGCTGATCGACCGTATCGTGCCGCGTGCGATCGCGCGGGCACTGCCGATGGACCTGCCCGCGCCGCTGACCGAAGCGCAGGCGCTCGCCGAGCTGCGCGCGATCGCGTCCCGCAACAAGGTGCTGAAGAGCTTCATCGGCCAGGGCTACCACGGCACGCACACGCCCGGCGTGATCCTGCGCAACGTGCTCGAGAGCCCGGCCTGGTACACCGCCTACACGCCGTACCAGGCCGAGATCTCGCAGGGCCGCATGGAAGCGCTGGTGAACTTCCAGACCATGGTCTGCGACTTGACGGGGATGGCGATCGCGGGCGCGTCCATGCTCGACGAGGCCACCGCGGCGGCCGAGGCGATGACGCTGGCGATGCGCGTCGGAAAGTCGAAGTCGACGACGATCTTCGTCGCCGACGACGTACTGCCGCAGACGCTGGAGGTCGTGCGCACGCGCGCGATGCCGCTGGGCATCACGGTGGCGGTCGGCTCCGCCGACGATGCCGGATCGGCCGATGCGTTCGCGGTGCTGCTGCAGTACCCGGGCGTCAACGGCGCGGTGCGCGACCTGAAGCCGCTGATCGCCGCCGTGCATGCGAAGGGCGGGCTCGCGATCGTCGCGGCCGACCTGCTCGCGCTGACGCTGCTCGTGCCGCCCGGCGAGCTGGGTGCCGACATCGTGGTCGGCACGACGCAGCGCTTCGGCATGCCGATGGGCAACGGCGGCCCGCACGCCGCCTACCTCGCCACCAAGGACGAGTTCAAGCGCTCGATGCCCGGCCGGCTGGTCGGCGTCAGCGTCGACGTGCATGGCGCGCCGGCCTACCGCCTCGCGCTGCAGACCCGCGAGCAGCACATCCGCCGCGAGAAGGCCACCTCGAACATCTGCACCGCGCAGGTGCTGCCGGCGGTGGTCGCGAGCATGTATGCGGTCTACCACGGCCCCGAGGGGCTGAAGCGGATCGCGCGGCGCGTCGCGAGCTACACCGCGGTGCTGGCCGCCGGGCTGCAGCAGCTCGGCTGCGTGCTGCTGAACGACGGCGCGTTCGACACGCTGCAGGTCAAGGCCGGCGTCAAGACCGATGCGCTGCTCGCGGCCGCGCGCGACAGCGGCTTCAACCTGCGCCGCGATTCGGAGACCAGCGTCGGCATCACGCTGGACGAGACGACGACCCGCGCCGACATCGCCGCGCTGTGGGCGCTGTTCGGCCAGATGTTCGCCGAAGGCGCCGCGCTGCCGGACTTCGCGGCGTTCGAGAAAGGCATCGTCCCGCTGATCCCGGCCGGGCTCGCACGCAGCAGCGAGTTCCTGACGCATCCCGTCTTCAACCGGCATCACAGCGAGACCGAGATGCTGCGCTACATCCGCAGCCTGTCGGACAAGGACCTCGCGCTGGACCGCTCGATGATCCCGCTGGGCTCGTGCACGATGAAGCTGAACGCGACCAGCGAGATGATCCCGATCACCTGGCCCGAGTTCGCGAACATCCACCCGTTCGCGCCGCGCGACCAGCTCGCCGGCTACGAGGAGCTGCGCACCCAGCTCGAGGCGTGGCTGTGCCAGGCCACCGGCTACAGCGGCGTGAGCCTGCAGCCCAACGCCGGTTCGCAGGGCGAGTACGCCGGGCTGCTGGTGATCCGCGCCTACCACGCGGATCGCGGCGAAGCGCACCGCAACATCTGCCTGATTCCCGAGTCGGCGCACGGCACGAACCCGGCGAGCGCGCACATGGCCGGGCTGCAGGTCGTCGTGACGAAGTGCGATGCCGACGGCAACGTCGACCTGGACGACCTCGCGAAGAAGTGCGAGCAGCACAGCGCGAACCTCGCCTGCGTGATGATCACCTACCCGTCGACCTACGGCGTGTTCGAGTCGCGCGTCAAGGAGCTGTGCGCGCTGGTGCACCAGCACGGCGGTCGTGTCTATGTGGACGGCGCGAACATGAACGCGCTGGTCGGCGTCGCGGCGCCGGGCGAGTTCGGCGGCGACGTGAGCCACCTGAACCTGCACAAGACCTTCTGCATCCCGCACGGCGGCGGCGGGCCCGGCGTCGGGCCGACCTGCGTGGTCGCCGACCTGGTGCCGTACCTGCCGGCGCACCGCTCGTACGCGCTGGCGGCCAGCAATTCGCAAGGCGCGGTCGGCGCCGGCACCGAGCGGCAGGTCGGCGCGGTCAGCGCGGCGCCGCTGGGCAACGCGGCGGTGCTGCCGATCAGCTGGATGTACATGCGCATGATGGGAGCCGAGGGCCTGCAGCGCGCGACCGAGACCGCGATCCTGTCGGCCAACTACGTCGCCGCGCGGCTGGCCGACCACTACGACATCCACTACAGCGGCAACATCGCCGGCATCAAGGGCGGCGGCGTGGCGCACGAGTGCATCCTCGATCTGCGCCCGCTGAAAGAGGCCACCGGCGGCGACAGCAAGAACGGCCTGGGCGTCAGCGCCGAGGACGTCGCGAAGCGCTTGATCGACTACGGCTTCCACGCGCCGACGCTGAGATTCCCGGTGGCCGGCACGCTGATGGTCGAGCCCACCGAGAGCGAGGACCTCGCCGAGATCGACCGCTTCGTCGACGCCATGATCGGTATCCGGGCGGAGATCGAGCGGGTGGCTGCGGGGGAGTGGCCGGTGGACGACAACCCGCTGCGCGGCGCCCCGCAC
>DATCSE010000072.1:0-8394 GCA_036568605.1 Burkholderiaceae bacterium
GTGGGTTCGAGTCCCGCACAACCCACCAGCAAACAGAGCGGCAGCGCAGTACAGAACAGAATGTGGGGCTCTTAGCTCAGTTGGTAGAGCAGCGGACTCTTAATCCGTAGGTCGAGTGTTCGAGTCACTCAGGGCCCACCAAACCATCAACGGCCTAGGCAGAAATGCCTAGGCCGTTGGTCCTTCTGGCGTCGCTGTTTCGTACCGCCGAACGCATCGAGCCGATTCGGCGCCCCTTGAAGCGCTTCCGGCCACATCAGCGTGCCGTTCGATCATGGGTGCGGTCTTCCAGCCGCCGAGCCTTTGCGGCTCATGCGTTGGGGTCCCGGCGTTCCGGTGTCCAAGGCCGGCGCGTCATCGCGCAGCCGGTTGCCGGAAGCATAAGCTTGCCCGCTTAAAGAATTTGCGTCCGACATACTCCATGCCTCATCATCCGCGTCAGGCATGATAGGAAGCATGGAGCCGCGCCAACTCGAAGCATTCGCCGCTGTGATGTCGACCGGAAGCGTGACCGGCGCGGCGCGCTTGCTGGCGCGGTCGCAGCCGGCGATCACGCGCCTGGTGCAGGAGCTCGAAGCCGAGATCGGCTACGCGCTGTTCACGCGCCACGGGCCGCGCGTCGCGCCGACCGCGCAGGCATTCCTGCTGCATGAGGATGCGCAGCGCGCGCTGGCGGGGCTGCGCCAGATCCATGAGCGCGCAGCCGAGATCGGGCGCGGCGATGCGCAGCCGCTGCTGCTCGCCGCGACATCCGCGCTCGCTGTCGGGCTGCTGCCACAGGCGCTCAAGCAGGTCGAGGAGCAGTCCGCTCCGGTCGCGGTCAACTTGCGCACCGCCGCGCCGGAGCACGTGCTGCATGCCGTGCTGACCGGGGCCGTGCAGCTGGGCGCGTGCAGCCTTCCGCTCGCGCACCACGGCCTGCAGGTGCACTGGATCGGCCAGCTGCCGTGCGTCGCGGTCCTGCCGCGGCGCGACCCGCTTGCCAAGCATGCGGTCGTGCCGCTGGCCGCATTGGCGCAGCGCCGCCTCGTCACGATGAGCAACCCGTTCCGCCTGCGGCACAGGCTCGATGCCGAGCTGGCGCGCGCGGGCCGCACCGGCGATCGCGGCGCGGCCCTGATCGAAACCAATTCGTCGACCAGTGCCCAGGCGCTCGTGCGGACCGGTCTCGGGGTGGCCGTGCTGGAGCCGCTGACGGCCCATGGGTCGCCGCTGGACGGCCTGGTCGTGCGGCCGCTGGACGTCGAGATTCCATTCTTCTTCGGTGTCGTCACGCCGCAATCGCGGCCGCTGAGCGAGCAGACGCAGGCGCTGGCCGAAGCGCTGCGGCAGGCCGCAGCGGCGCTGCCCGGCTTCGTGCAGCGCGACCTGTCCGATCACGCGCGCCTGCTGGATGGCGATCCGCCCGCCAAGGCCACGTCCCAGTCCAAAGGACCGACGAAGCGTCCCTCCGCGCGAACCGCTGCCCAGCGAAGGTCCAAACGATGACTGCCTCACCACCCATCGGTCTTGCGGTGCTCGAAGCTCGCCTGCGCCAGGACCTGCAATGGCTTGGCCTTCCGGCCCGGCGCTGGGTGCCCGCGGCAGCGTGCAGCGATGGCCTCGAGGTCGTCGACGTCGCGATCGTCGGCGCCGGCATGGCCGGGCTGGCGCTCGCCGCATCGCTCACGCACCTGGGCATCCAGGCGCGCCTCTACGATCGCGCGCCGGCGGGCTTCGAGGGCCCGTGGGCGACGACGGCACGCATGGAGACGCTGCGCTCGCCGAAGGAGCTGACGGGGCCGGCGCTGGGCTTGCCCGCGCTGACCTTCCGCGCGTGGTTCGAAGCGCAGTTCGGCCTGCCGGCCTGGGACGCGCTGGACAAGATTCCGCGGCTCCAGTGGGCCGAGTACCTGCGCTGGTACCGCGCGGTGCTGGCATTGGACGTGCGCAACCGCCAGCACGTGCGAGCCGTGCGCCCGCGAGCCGACGGGCTGGTGCAGCTGGACCTGTCGGACGAGAGCCGGCACGGTCAGGCCTACGCGGTGCGGGCGCGTCATGTCGTGCTGGCCACCGGGCGCGACGGCCTCGGCGGCCCGTGGGTGCCCGCCTGGGCCCACGCGCTGCCGCGCGAGCGCTGGATGCACTCGTCCGACGAATGGGACGGCGCGGCGTTGCACGGCCTGCGCGTCGCGGTCATCGGTGGCGGCGCGTCGGCGATGGATGCCGCGGCCACCGCACTCGAAGGCGGTGCCGCGCGCGTCGACCTGCTGATCCGCCGGCCCGATCTGCCGCGCATCAACAAGGGCAAGGGTGCGGGCAGCCCGGGCATGGCGCACGGCTTCTGGTCGCTGCCGGACGAGTGGAAGTGGCGCTTCCGGCACTACATCAACGTGCAGCAGGTGCCGCCGCCGCACGGCAGCACGCTGCGCGTGTCGCGCCATCCGAACGCGTTCTTCCATCTCGGCGCGCCGGTGCATTCGGTCGCGCTGCGGGCCGACGGCGCGTTGCGCGTCGACACCCCGAAGGGCCCGCTCGCAGCCGACGCGCTGATCTTCTGCACCGGCTTTCGCACCGACTGGTCACGTCGCCCCGAGTTCGCGCCGTTCGCCTCGCAGGTGCGGCTGTGGCAGGACCGCCATGTGCCGCCGCCGGGCGAAGAGGACGACGAGCTCGCCACCTCGCCCGACCTCGGGCCGCTGTTCGAGTTCCAGCCGAAGACCCCCGGCAGCTGCCCGGGCCTCGAGCGCGTGCACTGCTTCTGCTATGCCGCGACGCTGTCGCACGGTGCGGCCAGCGGCGACATCCCGCAGATCAGCGACGGCGCGCAACGGCTCGCGCGCGGCCTGGCCGCACAACTGCTGGGCGAAGACGTGGCGCACCACTACGCCGCGATGGACCGCTATGCCGAGCCCGAGCTCGATGGCGACGAGTGGACGCCGGCGGCGTTCCCCGCCTACGACGACGAGGCGCGCCGATGAGCGCATGGCTGCTGCGCCGGCTTGCACAGGCCGCATTGGTCGTGGTGCTGATGACGGTGGTCGTGTTCGTCGGCCTGCACGCGATCGGCAACCCGGTGGACATCCTGATCGGCGAAGACCTGAACCAGCAGGAGCGGCTGCAGGCGATCAGCCGCCTCGGGCTGGACCAGCCGCTGTGGCGCCAGTACCTCGCGTTCGTCCGCGGTGCGCTGCACGGCGAGCTGGGCAAGAGCTTCGTCTACCAGGAGGATGCGATCCGCCTGATCCTGCAGCGGCTGCCGGCGACGATGGAGCTGGCGGTCGGCGCGCTGCTGCTGGCGGTGGCGATCGGCGTGCCGCTGGGGCTCTACGCCGGCATGAAGCCGGAGCATCCGCTGGCCAAGGCGCTGATGGCGGGCAGCATCGTCGGCTTCTCGCTGCCGGCCTTCTGGGTCGCGCTGATGCTGATCATGGTGTTCAGCGTGCAGCTCGGCTGGCTGCCGGCGAGCGGCCGCGGCGCCACGCGTGCGCTGTTCGGCGTGCAGTGGTCGTGGCTCACGCTGGACGGCCTGCAGCACCTGATCCTGCCGGCGTTCAATCTCGCGCTGTTCAAGATCTCGCTGGTGCTGCGCCTCACGCGAGCGGGCGTGCGCGAGGTGCTGCCGCAGGACTTCGTCAAGTTCGCGCGTGCGAAAGGCCTCTCGCCGCTGCGCGTGGTCGGCGTGCACGTGCTGCGCAACACCTTGATCCCGCTGGTCACGGTGCTGGGCCTCGAGCTGGGCTCGACGATCGCCTATGCGGTCGTCACCGAGAGCATCTTCGCCTGGCCCGGCGCCGGCAAGCTGATCCTGGACAGCATCAACAGCCTCGACCGCCCGGTGGTCGTGGCCTACCTGATGGTGGTGGTGGTCATCTTCGTCGGGCTGAACCTCGCGGTCGACCTGCTCTACAAGCTGCTCGACCCGCGCGTGCGGCTGGAGGGCGCGCGATGAGCGGGCGCCGCAGCTTGGGAGAGCGCTCGATCTGGTGGCGCACCGCGGCCGACCTGCTGGCCTCGCGCACGGCGCTGGCCGGGCTGGCCGTGCTGGCGCTGGTGGCCGTCGCCGCGATCGCCGCGCCGTGGATCACGCCGCAGAACCCGTACGACCTGATGCAGCTCGACGTGCTGGACGCGCGGTTGCGGCCCGGCACGCCGAGCAGCGCGGCGGGGTACACCTACTGGCTGGGCACCGACGGGCAGGGCCGCGACCTGTATTCGGCCATCGTCTACGGGCTGCGCATCAGCCTGCTGGTCGGCATCGGGTCGGCGGCGATCGCGGCGGTGCTCGGCACCGGCATCGGGCTGCTCGCCGCCTACGCAGGCGGCAAGGTCGACGCGGCGCTGATGCGGCTGGTGGACCTGCTGCTGTCGTTCCCGACCATCCTGATGGCGCTGATGATCCTGGCCTATGTGGGCAAGGGCGTGGGCAACGTGGTGCTGACGCTGGTGCTGCTCGAATGGGCCTACTACGCCCGCACGGCGCGCGGCCAGGCGCTGGTCGAGACGCAGCGCGACTATGTCGAGGCGGCGCGCGGGCAGGGCATCCCGCCGTGGCGCCTCGTCGTGGGCCACATCCTGCCGAACTGCCTGCCGCCGCTGCTGGTGATCGGCGCGCTGCAGGTCGCGCGCGCGATCACCCTGGAGGCCACGCTTTCTTTCCTCGGCCTGGGCGTGCCGATCACCGAGCCGTCGCTCGGGCTGCTGATCTCCAACGGCTACCAGTACCTGCTGTCCAACGAGTACTGGATCAGCTTCTTTCCGGGGCTTGCGCTGCTGGGCACCATCGTCGCGATCAACCTCGTCGGCGACCGCCTGCGCGACGTGCTGAACCCGAGGCTGCAGAAATGACGGCCGGCACGCCGAACACCGAACTGCCGACGCTCGATGTGCGCAATCTGCAGACGCGCTTTCACACGCGCGACGGCGTGCTGCCCGTGGTCGACGGCGTGTCCTTCACGCTAGGCCGCGGCAAGGTGCTGGGGCTGGTCGGCGAATCGGGCTCGGGGAAGTCGGTCACCGGCTTCTCGATCATGGGGCTGGTCGACCCGCCGGGCCGCATCGAAGGCGGCGAGGTGCTGTTCCAGGGGCGCGACCTCCTGCGGCTGTCGAACGCCGAACGGCGTGCGCTGCGCGGCGACCGCATCGCGATGATCTTCCAGGACCCGATGGCCACGCTCAATCCGGTGCTGCGCATAGCCACGCAGATGATCGAGACCGTGCAGGCGCATCGCCGGGTCTCGACCGCGGTGGCACGCCGGCAGGCCGCCGACACGCTCGCGCTGATGGGCCTGCCCAGCCCCGAAGAGCGCTTGCGCGCCTACCCGCACCAGCTCTCCGGCGGCATGCGGCAGCGGGTCGCGATCGCGATCGCGCTGCTGCACGGGCCCGATCTGATCATCGCCGACGAGCCCACCACCGCGCTCGACGTGACGATCCAGGCGCAGATCCTCTCCGAGATGCAGAAGCTGGTGGCGCAGCGCGGCACGTCGCTGATCTGGATCAGCCACGACCTGTCGGTGGTGGCGGGGCTGGCCGACGAGATCGCG
The DNA here is from genome assembly GCA_036568605.1 of Burkholderiaceae bacterium. Taxonomy (GTDB): domain Bacteria; phylum Pseudomonadota; class Gammaproteobacteria; order Burkholderiales; family Burkholderiaceae_C; genus DATCSE01. The sequence goes on from DATCSE010000072.1 coordinate 5,526, forward strand.
GTGATGTATGCGGGCCGAATCGTCGAGCACGGCAGCGTCGACGATGTGCTCGACCGGCCGCAGCACCCGTACACGCAGGGCCTGATCGCGAGCCTGCCGAGCGTGCATGCACGTGCGCAGCGGCGCGGCACGCGGCTGCGCCAGATCCCCGGCATGGCGCCGAGCCTGCTGCGCTTGCCGCCCGGATGCGCCTTCGCGCCGCGTTGCGCGCGTGCAAGCGCTGCCTGTGGCGCGATGCCGGAGATGACCGTCCCCGACCGCCAGGCGCCGGGCCACCGTGTGCGTTGCGTCCACCCTGGCGCGGTGGCGGTGGAGGCCTCGGCATGACGGCCACGATGCCCGCGTTGCCTGCGCTGGTCGAGCTGCGAGGCATCCGCAAACGCTTCGGCGAGCGGCCGCCTGTCCATGCGTTCGGCCAGGCGCTGCGGCGTCTCGTGCGCACGGCGCCGCCAGCCGTGACGCATGCCGTCGACGGCGTGGACCTCGCGGTGCGGCCAGGCGAGGTCGTCGGCCTGGTCGGCGAGTCGGGCTGCGGCAAGTCCACGCTGGGGCGCATCGCGGCCGGCCTGCTGAGCCCGACCGAAGGCAGCGTGCGGTACGAGGGTCAGCCGCTGCAGGATCTCGATGCCGAAGCGCGGCTGGCCGCACGACTGCGCGTGCAGATGGTGTTTCAGGACCCGTTCGGCAGCCTGAACCCGCGGCTGCGCGTCTCGCGCATCGTCGGCGAGGCAGCGCGGCTGCACGGCCTGACCGATGCGGCCGGCGAAGACGACTACGTCTGCGCGCAGCTCGAGCGCGCCGGGCTGGACCCGGCACTGCGCCACCGCTACCCGCACCAGTTCAGCGGCGGCCAGCGCCAGCGCATCGGCATCGCGCGTGCGCTGGCCGTGCAGCCGAAGATGCTGGTGTGCGACGAGGCCGTCGCGGCGCTCGACGTCTCGATCCAGGCGCAGATCCTCAACCTGTTCATGGACCTGCGCGACGAGCTGGGCCTCGCCTACCTCTTCATCAGCCACGACTTGGGCGTGGTCGAGCACCTGAGCGATCGCGTCGCGGTGATGTACCTGGGCCGCGTCGTCGAGAGCGCGCCGGTCGCCGAGCTCTACGCACGCCCGAACCATCCGTACACGCGCGCGCTGCTCGCCGAGATCCCGCGCATCGAGCAGCGGCGCATCGCGTTCAATGCGCTGCGCGGCGAGATCCCGAGCCCGATCGCGCCGCCGTCCGGCTGCCACTTCCATCCGCGCTGCCCGCAGGCGATGCCGCGCTGCCGCGACGAGGTGCCGACTCTGCGCGGCATCGCGATCCATCACGTCAGCGCGTGCCATCTGAACGACGCGGCGTGATCGCCGCTTTCCAGGAACGTCATCAACAAGGACCCGTCATGAACCTACGCCGGCTTTCCATCGTGGTCGCGGCACTGCTGGCAGCAGCCAGCGCCGGCGCGCAGACCCTCTCGATCGGCTTTGCCGACCCGGTGTCGTCCGCCGACCCGGAGCTGAACAACCACGCCGGCGACCGCTCGCTGGCGCTGCACTTCTGGGACTCGATCGTCAACTCGCGCGACGGCGGCAAGCTCGAGCCGGCGCTCGCGTCGAGCTGGAAGACGCTGGACGAGCGCACCTGGGAGTTCAAGCTGCGCAGCGACGTGAAGTGGCAGGACGGCACGCCGTTCACCGCCGACGACATCGTGTTCTCGTTCCAGCGTGCCCGCAACGTGCCGGGCACGGTGGCGTCGTACGCCGGCGCGCTGCGCACGGTCGAGACCGCCACCGCGAAGGACGCGAACACGCTCGTCATCAAGACCAACACGCCGAATCCGATGCTGCCGCTGGACATCGCGTCCATCTACGTCGTCAGCAAGCATGTCGGCGAGAAGGCCAGGACCGAGGACTACAACGCCGGCCGCGCGGTGATCGGCACCGGCCCGTACAAGCTCGTCTCGTACACGCCGGGCGACCGCGCGGTGTTCGAGCGCAGCCCCAGCTACTACGGGCCCAAGCCGCTGTGGGAGAAGGTCAACTACCGCTACATCGGCAACGGCGCCGCGCGCACCGCGGCGCTGCTGGCGGGGGACGTGGACGTGATCGACAAGGTCGCGGTCACCGATGTGGAGAAGCTGCGCAAGACGCCGTCGGTCGGCGTCTACACGTACCCGGGCCTGCGCGTGCTGCTGCTGCAGCCCAGCCATCGGTCGGGCCCGAACGAGTTCATCACCGACAACGCCGGCAAGCCCCTCGCCCAGAACCCGCTGCAGGACGTGCGCGTGCGGCGCGCGCTGTCGCTCGCGATCAACCGCAAGGCCATCGTCGAGCGCGTGCTGCAGGGCACCGCGACCGAGGCCAACCAGTGGATGCCCAAGGGCACGTTCGGCTACAACCCCGAGGTCCAGGACATTGCCTACAGCCCGGAGCAGGCGAAGAAGCTGCTCGCCGAGGCCGGCTTCCCGCAAGGCTTCCAGCTCAGCATCCACGTGCCCGGCGACCGCTATCCGCAGGCGCCGGAAACGGTGCAGGCCGTCGCGCAGTTCTGGACCCGCATCGGCGTGAAGACCCAGGTCGAGGTGGTGCCGTGGTCGGTGTACTCGGGCCGCGCGACGAAGAACGAATACGCCGTCAGCGTGATCGCCTGGGGCAACGGCACCGGCGAGGCCGGCTACGGCCTGCTGCAGACGCTGGCGACGAACGACCCGAAACGCGGGCGAGGCGCGAACAACTGGGGCCGCTACAGCAACGAATCGGTCGACAAGGCGCTAGACGCGGCGACCGTGGAGTTCGACCCGCGCCGCCGCGAGGCGATGTTCCGACACGCGGCCAAGCTGGTGACCGACGACGTGGGCCACATCCCGCTGTTCCACTACCAGAACATC
>DATCSE010000073.1:0-4851 GCA_036568605.1 Burkholderiaceae bacterium
GCGCATCACCGGCCCTTACGGAGCCTCAGCGACCGGCCGGCATCCCGGTGCCGCCGCGACCCGCGGTGTCGCCTGCACCGGCGCCTGCCGTTGCAGCCGTCGCGCCTCGGGCGAATTCGGCACCTGCGCCTGCGCCGCGGCCCGTGCCGGTGGCGCTGCGCGGCGAAGTCCGCAGCATCGAGCCGATCGAGGAGCGCCCGCAGGGGAGCGGAGCCGGTGCGGTCATCGGCGGCGTGTTGGGCGGCGTCGTCGGCAACCAGTTCGGCCACGGCAACGGGCGCACGGCGATGACGGTGCTCGGTGCGGCCGGCGGCGCGGTGGCCGGCCACAACGTCGAACGCAGCATCAACAAGCGCATCGTCGGGTACCGGGTCTCGGTGCGGCTCGACAACGGTCAGGTGCGCACCTTCCAGGAACCGCGCCTGGACGGGTTGCGCGTCGGCGACCGCGTGCGTATCGAAGGCAAACACCTGCATCGCGCCTGACTGGTAGGTGAGCGCTCCGCCAATCGGCTGTTCCGCAACAGCGGATGGCCGCTGCTGACGCGCCTGCGCCGAGTGCCTACACTGGCGCCATGACGCGCAACCCATCGTCGCCTGCGCTCGACGTCGCCCCGCCGACGCCGGCCGAGCCCGTCAGCGCGATTTCTACGGCGGCCGCGATGCCGCCGCACGTAGCGCCGATGGTGCGGCACTTCCGCCAGATCCTGCTGTGGCCGCTGCGCATGATGCCGGTGCCGGCCGACGCGCAGGGCCGGCGTCGCACGCCGTGGCAGGTGCTGCGCGAGCTCGGCGATGCGTCGCCGTGGCGCGAGATCGACGACGAGTACACCGGCGACAGCGCGCGCTTCCACGAACGGCACTACAACGAGTTCGTGGCCTTCCTGCCATATGTGCAGCGCTTCCTGTACGGCGAGGGCCGCTCCAGGCGCAGTGCCGGCGGGCGCGACGCCGATGCGCCGATGCGCGTGTTCCGTCGCGACGACATGCGCCAGCTGCGCGTCGTGCCCAAGCGCGGCGATGTGCCGATCATGCTGGAAATCGTGCACGTCGACCTGTACTTCTTCTTCGACGTCGATGTGGTGCTGCTGAACGTCGAGCTCGGCACGCAGGACCTGACGCTGGCGCAGGTGCACGAGCTGCTGTACCGCTGCGGGCGCGGCTACCCGTCGGGCTGGGATGCGAACGGCGAGCCGCTGCACAGCATGGCCAGCGTGGAATGGCTGGCGGCGGACGGCAGCGTGCTCGCGAGCTCCGACGCGCACGATCGCGAGGCCTTTCTCGCCCACGTCTGCGAACACCGTGCGCCACGCCTTGCGGCGCACTGGGCGTTCCTGCTGCGCCCGCTGGTCAGCGATCACTCGGACGAAAGCGGCGCGTTGCGCTTCCGGCAGATCGAGTACTACAGGATGCCGCTGATGGGCTACCTGTCGCTCGACGATCCGCGAGCGCTCTCGCGCAACGACTTCATCCGGCTCGGCCTGGTCACCGGGGCGGGCGGCGCCGCGCTCGCCGCAGACATGTCGGCCACGGAAGCTGCGAGCCTGCCGTATTCGGAGGCCCACCTGGTCGATTTCGAGCAGCGCTACTGCTACGACCGCTTCTGGCTCAACGCCGGTGCCGCGCCGAACACACGCTACCTGTGCAACGGCCATGCGTTGATCGTCGTCGGCGATGCGAGCTCCGAGTTCTACGGCTGCCGCGATCGCGGCGTGCTCGCGCAGTTCCGGCACCAGCACTTCCTGCTGTTCCTGATCGCGCACTTCCAGAAGGCTGCGCTGCTGATGTTTTCGGATCGGTTGGTCGAGGCCCTGAAGGCACTGGACGTCGGCGACCCGGTCAGCGTGCGCCGCTTCAAGCGCGCGATCCGCGGATCGTTCGAGGGGTTCCTGCGCTTCACGCACCGCTACTGGTTCCACGAGGTGTCGGAGCAGGCGCAGGTGAAGTCGCTGTTCCACCTGTGCACGACGCACCTGCAGATCGACCCGCTCTACGCAGAGGTCAAGGAGCGCATCGCCGACATGAACAGCTACCTCGACGCCGACAGCCTGCGGCGTCAGGCGAACACGGTGGTGCGGCTGACGGTGGTGACGATCTTCGGCCTGATCGGCACCGTGACGACCGGCTTCCTCGGCATGAACCTGATCGCCGAAGCCGACGCGCCGATCTGGACCAAGCTGTGGTACTTCGTCGTCGTGTTCGTGCCGACCACCGCGCTGACCTTCTACACGATGGTCAAGTCCAAGGGGCTGTCGGACTTTCTCGATGCGCTGTCGGACGAGCGGCTGTCGTTCTGGGCCAAGTGCAAGGCGCTGGCGGCGGTGTGGCGCCGGCAGCAGGTGGATTGACAGCGCGTGGCGTGAAGAAACGAGCGAATGGCGTGATGCGGCGAACCGGCTCGCCGACAATGCGCGCCGGAGAGAAGAGAGCTCGAGGGAGGATTCGATGAACGGTCTCGGATCGAGGGCGTGCGTTCGTGCGCTGGCCCGGCGCATCGCGATGTCGACGAGCCTGTTGGCGGCCGCGGGTTCGGTGGCGGCGGCACCGGCGGTCGACGATTTCTTCAAGCCCGATGCCTATGCGGACGTGCGGCTGTCGCCCTCCGGCAAGCGGCTGGCGGCGACCATTCCCGCGTCGACCGGGCGACGTTCGCTGGTGGTCGTCGACATTGCCGACCCGAGCAAGAGCAAGGTAGTGGCAGCCTACTCGAATGCGGACGTCAGGGGCGCGCAATGGGTCAACGACGAGCGCCTCGTGTTCCGGATCTTCGATCAGAAAGAGACGCGCGGAAACCAGCGCGACGGCAGCGGGCTGTTCGCGGTCGATGCCGACGGCAAGGAGGCGCCGCGCATGCTGATCTCGCCGGTTTGGATGGGCGGCACCACCGGCACGAACATCGCCAGCCGCACGCTGCAGCCGGACCACGTGTTGCACCAGACGCTGCGCGACGGCAGCGACGACGTTCTGATCGACAAGTTCATCTGGACGAACTTCGGTGACGTCTCGCAGATCAACCTGTCTCGCTTGAACACCCGCACCGGCGAACTGCGCAGCCTGTCCGCCGGCGCACCAGAGCACGTGCGGCGGTGGACCGCAGATCGTCGCGGCCAGCCGCGCCTGGTAGTCACCGAGTTCGACGGCAAGCAGGCCTTGTACTGGAAGGTTGCTGGCGATGAGGGCAAGTGGGTCAAGGTTCGCGAGTCGACGCTCCCGGACGGGGTTCCCGATCCAATCTACGTCGAGTCGGATCGGCGCGTCTATGCAAAGACCCGCGTCGCGCCGGACACGGACGTGACGTCATTGGCCGTCATGAGTCTGACCCCCGGCGCCGAGAATCCGAAGGCCGAGCCGCTGCTGACAGTTCCCGGTTTCGATTTTCGCGGTGGCGTCGTCATCAACAGGTCGGGTGCCGTGCTGGGCGTTCACTACACGACCGAAGCACCCGGGACGCATTGGTTCGATGCGGCGATGAAGAAGGTGCAGGATCAGGTCGATGCGCTGCTGCCAGCCTCGAACAACCTGCTCGATTGCGGCGATTGCGAGAACGTCGACAACGTGCTCGTGACATCGACGTCCGATCGGCTGCCGCCGGTCTATCGGATCTTCCGCATGAGCAAGGGAGCGATCGAACCTCTGTTGGCAGCGCGCCCTTGGATCAAGCCGCAGGAGATGGCGGGGATGGACATGGTCCGCGTGCCGGCGCGCGACGGCTTGAGCATCCCGGTTTACGTGACCCGGCCGAACGGTCAGAAAGGGCCTGCACCGATGGTGGTGCTGGTGCACGGCGGCCCGTTCCTGCGCGGGGTGGAATGGGAGTGGCGTGACGAGGCGCAGTTCCTCGCGTCACGGGGTTATGTTGTCATCGAGCCCGAGTTTCGCGGCAGCATGGGCTACGGCTACAAGCACTATCGCGCAGGCTGGAAGCAGTGGGGCCTTGCGATGCAGGATGACATCGCCGACGCCGCGCTGTGGGCCGTCAAGCAAGGCTATGCCGACCGACAGCGCATCTGCATTGCCGGTGCGAGCTACGGTGGCTACGCGACGTTGATGGGGCTCATTCGTAATCCGGAGCTCTACCGCTGTGGCGTCGAATGGGCCGGCGTGACCGACCTCGACTTGATGTACACGATCAACTGGAGCGATTTTGAAGAGCAATATAAGCAGTTCGGGATGCCGGTCCTCGTTGGCGATCGCGAGAAGGACCGCGCGCAGCTCGACGCCACGTCACCGATCAAGCTCGCCGCGAAGATCACGCAGCCGCTGTTCATGGCCCATGGCAGCGTCGATCGTCGAGTGCCCATCGACCATTTCACGCAGATGCGCGATGCGGTCCGCAAGACCAATGAGAAGGTCGAATGGAAGGTCTACGCCGACGAAGGCCATGGCTGGACGCTGCCGGCCAACGACATCGACTTCTGGACCCGCGTCGAGCAATTCCTCGACAAGAACCTGAAGAACGCCGCGGCGCCCTGACCGCCAACGAAGGCGGGATGGTCGCTACGCCGCCGACGACAGCTTGAGCCCCGCGATCCCCACCACGATCAGCGCGAGGCACGCGATGCGCAGCGGCGCGGCCGAGTCGCCCAGCAGCACGATGCCGAGGATCACCGTGCCGATCGTGCCGATGCCGGTCCAGACCGCGTAGGCGGTGCCGACCGGCAGGTGCTTCATCGCGAGGCCCAGCAGCATGACGCTCGCGACCATCGCGCCGACGGTCAGCGCGCTCGGTATCGGCGTCGAGAAGCCGTCGGTGTACTTGAGGCCGACGGCCCAGGCGACTTCGAACAGGCCGGCGAGCAAGAGCAAGGTCCAGGGCATGAGGGATTCTCCGATCGGCGGGCAGTCTATCGAC
>DATCSE010000074.1:0-2863 GCA_036568605.1 Burkholderiaceae bacterium
GGTGCGGCAGGCGCTGATGGGTGGCTTCGCGGCCAGCCGCATCCTCGAGGTGCATGGCGAGCGCATGGTCAAGCGCACGTTCGCGCCGGGCTTTCGGATCGGGCTGCACCAGAAGGACCTGAACCTCGCACTGGCCGGCGCGCGCGCGCTCGGCGTTGCGCTGCCGCAGACGGCCGGCGCCGCGCAGCTGATGCAGGCCTGCGCGGCCAACGGCATGCAGGACCTGGACCACTCGGCCACCGTGCGGGCGCTCGAGATCATGGCGAACCATCAGGTCGCGCCCGATCCGGCGGCCTGACGGGTTCCCGCCTCAAGACCCTGAAGGCGGTCGTGCCGCGCACGCGGCACGGCACTTTGTCACGTCGTGCGTGCACGGCATCCACACGCGCCGCCTTTTTCGCTGCATACGCCCGCAGCGCCTACGCCAGCGCGTTCACATGCTTCGCCCTCTGCCGCAGACTCGCCGCCGTTCTCGGCCGCGCTCGATGCGGCCGTTGTCATTCGTGACTTCAGGGGGAAGAAAAATGGAACTGATCTGGATGGTCCTGATCGGCTTTGTGGCCGGCATCGTCGCGAAGATGCTGACGCCCGGCTCCGGTCCCGGCGGCTTCTTGGTGACCGCCGCGCTGGGCATCGTCGGCTCGCTCGCCGCCACCTACCTCGGGCGATTCACCGGGCTGTATGCGCAGGGCCAGTCGGCCGGCTTCATCGGCGCCGTGGTCGGCGCGTGCGCGCTGCTGCTGGTGTGGCACGCGGTCGCACGCAAGTGACGCCCGCCCTATCGGGCCGGGTGGTTGGAGAGCGGCTCCCCTGAATCGGCCGGCGGCGGCTCCAGCACATAGATCTCGGCCGCCTCTTCCGGCGGCAGGTGCGAGCTGTCCGCAAAGCTCTCGGCGGCATCGCGCACGGCATCCAGCGGATGCTTGGACGGCATCAGTTGCAGCAGGCGATTCGCGAAGCGCTCGATCCAGGCGGCGTGGAGGGTGGACATCGGCTTCTCCTTCCGGCGCGGCTATCGTACGCCGTGGCGGGAGCGGCGTGAGCAGGCGATTCCCTCGCCAGTCAGTTACCTGTTGTGTCGGGACCCAGCCCGCCCAGGCATGCCGGCACCTCGGGCAGCAAGCCCTCGCCGATGCCCAGGTACATGTTCAGCGGATAACGCTGGACCGGGATCTTGCGGACGATGCCGTCGCGCGCCGTCGCCTCGTACAGATTCAGCAGCGTCCGCTCGACCTCGGTCACGCCTTCGGCATAGCGGCTCATCACGATGCGCTGCAACGCGACGGCTTGCGACCAGTCGCCGCGCTCGTAGCACAACCGGGCGCGCACCAGGATCCCCGAGACGCTTTGCTCCAGCCAGTGCGCCAGCGGCACCAGCAGACGTTCGGCCGGCACGACCTCGTGCCGCTCGAGATGCAGCCAGGCCAGATCGAGCGAGATCCTCGCGTGCGACTCGCAGGCCGGGGTCGACCGGACGATGTCGTGCAGGCGGTCCAGTCCCCGGGTCTCGCCGCCTGGCGTGAAGTAGTCGTGGAACGCGATCACGCGATCTATCCACGGCAGCAACCGGCGGTCCCATGGGGATGGATGGGACTTCAGCGCCTCGCACGCCTGGCGCATCTCGTCGAAGCGCCCGGCGCGCAGCAGCACCCGTATCCGCTCGATGTCGCAGATGCCGCGCAGCAGGACGGACTCGCGTACCTGCTCCGCCGCGGCCGCGATGCACGCGAGCGCGCGGTCGTAGTGGCCTGTCATGCGCAGGAAGGTCGAGCGGCAATTGACCTCGCGCGCGACGATCATCATCGCCGACTGGTCGTCGGACAGGCCCTGCAGGCGCGCGAACAGGCTCACGAGCTCGCGGATGCGCCAGGTGACCCACGAGGTCCCGAGCAGGCAGATCGCCGACAGCCCGAGCTGCGGCTGCTCGCGCGAGATCAGCGCGCTGTGGAAGGAGGCGCGTGCGTAGCCATGGGCCTGCTCCAGTTGCCCCAGCTGCAGCTGTGACCAGCCGAGGCCGTTGAGCGCTGGGGCCCACGCGGCTTCGTCCATCGTGCGCGCGATCGCCAAGGCGCGCTCGTAGTGGCGGATCGCACCGGTCCAGTCGTCGCGCATGCCGGCCAGGCGGCCGGCGGTCCAATAGGCCTTGCTCAGCAGGACCCGGCTGCCCAGGCGTTCGGCACGCGGCATCGCCTGCGACAGCATCGCCTCGGCGCCTGCATCCAGGTGCTGGCCCATGCGCAGCGCGCACTCGACGATCGAGTGCACCGCGAGATCCTCGAGCCCGCTGGCATCGGACAGCGCGATCGCCTTGTGCGTCGCATCGATCGCGTCGGCCGTGCGCCCCTGCTGGTCCAGATGCAGCGCGCGCAGCGAGTGGCACCGCGCCTGCAGGGCCAGGCTGGCGTGCTCGTGCGCGCTTCGCTCCAGCGCCTCGATGGCGGCCGTCGCGTTGCGCCGCCCGAGCCGGACCTGGATCGCCGCGCTCTCGTACATCAGCTCGGGATGCGCGACCTCGGCCATCTCGAGGGCATCGAGCAGGTTTGCGGCCTCGACGAGTCGATTGACGCGAACCTTCTGCATCGCGCGGGCGAACATCTCGTTCAGGAACTCGTCGCCCAGGTCCAAGCCCGCCACGGTCGCGGTCGCTTCCGGCGTCAGCCATTGCCGTATCCGCTGGGCGGCCTGCACGGCCAGCCGCACGACGTCGCCGCCGACCAGGCTGCCGAGCTCGATACCGCCCGAGGGCATGCGCAGCCCGAAGTGCAGCAGGTAGCGGCCATGCTCGCCGCTCAGCTGGCCCCAGACGATCTGCCGCACGCCGAGCGCGGACTCCACCGCCTGCAGCCGCTTGTCGCGCGGCGCG
>DATCSE010000075.1:0-16669 GCA_036568605.1 Burkholderiaceae bacterium
TGTTCGCGCAGGCCGAGTTCGCCGGGCGCTTCTCCGGCACGATGTGCTTGTCGGAGCCGCAGGCCGGCTCGTCGCTGTCCGACATCACGACCCGCGCCGAGCCCGATCGCGGCCTTCGAGAAGAAGCTGTTCGCCACCATCTCGACGACATACGGCAACTGCATGCCGCCGATCTCGTAGTCCTGCGCCGCGGCCAGCATGCCCGATTCGGCATACGCCTTCGCGGCCGCATGGCTCGGCTCGGGCAGGTGCACCTTCTCGCCGTCGAACCACGGCTCCTCGGTATCCGAGAGCCGCGCATGCGGCGCGTATTTCTCGCGGGCGATCTTCTCGCAGGTGTCCAGCACCGACGCGAAGGTCTCGCGCGAGTGATCGGCGAAGCGCGGGCGCGACTGCAGCGACTCGACATCGAGCCAGTCGTAGAGCAGGAAGTCCGCGGTTTGTCGGTAACTCATCGTGGGTTCAACTTCAAAAGACTGGCGACGGTTTGAGCGGGATCAGGACAGCGGGGCACTCTGCTGCGCTCATGCCCGGGGACGGAGCCCCGGGCGCTCGCCAGGCACAAACAGTCCTCAGGACTGTTTGTGTCCGGGCTCTCCCCCCCGGCCGGGCTGCGCCCGGCCTCCTCCTTTACTTCGCTCCGCAGAGCGCCCCACCGTCCTGATCCACCACCACCGAGGTTCTCGTCAAGGAGCCACAGTGGTGGTCGCCGAGGGACTGGGGTGGCCGCCGCAGCGAAGTAAAGGAGGAGGACTGGGCGCAGCCCAGTCCGGGGGACATGAGCGGAGGCGGCCACCCCAGGCCCTCGGCGCGCTCCGCTATCCAAAACTTAAAGAACCTCGAACACACCCGCAGCGCCCATGCCCCCGCCGATGCACATCGTCACCACGACCTTCTTCGCGCCGCGCCGCTTGCCTTCGATCAGCGCGTGCCCCGTCAGGCGCTGGCCGCTGACGCCGTACGGGTGGCCGACCGCGATCGCGCCGCCGTTGACGTTGAGCCGGTCCATCGGGATGCCCAGCGTGTCGGCGCAGTACAGCACCTGCACTGCGAACGCCTCGTTCAGTTCCCACAGGTCGATGTCGGCCACCGTCAGGCCCAGGCGCTTGAGCACCTTGGGCACCGCGAACACCGGGCCGATGCCCATCTCGTCGGGCTCGCAGCCGGCCACCGCGAAGCCGAGGAAGCGGCCCAGCGGCTTCAGGTTGCGCTTGGATGCAAGTTCCTCGTTCATCACCACGCAGGCACCGGCGCCGTCGCTGAACTGGCTGGCGTTGCCGGCCGAGATCACGCCGCCGGGCAGCGCGGGACGGATGTCCTTGATGCCGTCGTAGGTCGTGCCGGGGCGTATGCCTTCATCGGCCTTGACCGTCACTTCCTTCGAGCGCAGGCCCAGCACCGCGTCGGCGACGCCGGCGGTCACGGTGACCGGGATGATCTCGTCGTCGAACTTGCCGGCGTCGCGCGCCGCGGTCGCGCGCTGCTGGCTCTGCGCACCGTATTGATCCATGCGCTCGCGGCCGATGTTGTAGCGCTTCGCGACCTGCTCCGCGGTCTGCAGCATGCTCCAGTAGATCTCGGGCTTGTGCTCGACCAGCCACGGGTCGGCCAGCATGTGCTTGTTCGCCTCATTCTGCACGCAAGAGATCGATTCGACGCCGCCGGCGACGAGGATGTCGCTCTCGCCGGCGATCACGCGCTGCGCCGCCATCGCGATGGTCTGCAGGCCGCTCGAGCAGAAGCGGTTGATCGTGACGCCGCTGGTCGTGATCGGCAGCCCGGCGCGCAGCGCGATCTGGCGCGCGATGTTGCTGCCGGTCGCGCCTTCCGGCGTCGCGCAGCCCATCAGCACGTCGTCGACCTCGGCGGCCTCGATGCCGGCGCGCTCGACCGCGGCCTTGACCGCGAAACCGCCCAGCGTCGCGCCGTGCGTCATGTTGAAGGCGCCCTTCCAGCTCTTCGCGAGCGGGGTGCGGGCGGTGGAAACGATCACGGCGCTGGTCATGGTGTGCTCCTCGGGGTCAATGGGCGGCAACAGGCTGCGGCACGGCCATCGGCGTCGCGGCCTGGTAGATGCTGTTTCGCGGCTGCGCGAAGACGTTGCGCAGCAAGGGCTCGAAGTCGGCGATCGTCAACGTCTCGCCTTTCGGATCGAACGCCGGGTTGTCGTACAGCGCGCAGAACTCGGCCGTGCGCTCGTAGTGCGGGTGGCCCTTGAACTGGTCGCGCATGTCCCGGTCCAGCCCGATGTGGTGGAAGAAGTAGTAGCCCTGGAAGATGCCGTGGTGCTGCACCATCCACAGGTTCTCGTCGCTGACGAACGGCTTCAGGATCGCGGCGGCGATGTCGAAGTGGTTGTAGCTGCCCAGCGTGTCGCCGATGTCGTGCAGCAGCGCGCACACCACGTACTCGTCGTCGCGCCCGTCCTTCAGCGCGCGCGTCGCGGTCTGCAGCGAGTGCGTGTAGCGGTCGACCGGAAAGCCGCCGTAGTCGCCCTCGAGCAGCTTCAGGTGCGCGACGATGCGGTCCGGCAGCTTGTGCGCGAACGGCGCGAACTCCGCGCCGATCTTGCGCCAATCGTCCTGCGTGCTCTGCTCCATGCGCGTGAAGGTGGCGCGGTCGGTCTTCATTCAGGCCCCCTTGGCCGCCGCGGCGGGCATGGCCTCGGCCGCGTTGCGGATCAGCTGGTGATAGAACTGGATCAGCTCGGCGTAGTTCGCCGTCGAGATGCGCTCGTTGGTGCCGTGGAAGCGCTTCAGGTCGTCCGCCTTCGCGCGCACCGGCGAGAACTTGTAGACGTCGTCGGCGATCGTGTCGAAATAGCGCGAGTCGGTGGCGCCTATCATCAGCCCCGGCGCGACGATCACATCCGGATGCAGCTGGCGCAGCGTGCGGTTGATCAGCCGGTAGCCTGGCGCATCGGTCGCCGCGACCCGCGAGGCCTCTGACCACCCCGGCCCCCTGACGACCTTGAGATTCGGCAGCGCCATCACGCGCTGGGCATGCGCGATCACGTCATCGGTCGTGTCGCCAGGGAACAGCCGGAAGTTGACGACCGCATCGGCCTGCCCCGGCAGCACGTTGTCCTTGTTGCCGGCGTTGAAGATCGTCAGCGCGGCCGTCGTGCGCAGCGTCGCGTTGGTGCTCGCGGTCTTCTGCAGCTCGCGCTGCACCAGCGGCTTGAACAGCCACAGGTTGGACAGCAGCACGCGGTTCAGGCCGCTCATCTCGGGCGCAAGCGTCTCGAACATCTCCTGCGGCAGCCCCTGGATGCCGCCCGGCATCGGCGAGGCCTCGAGGCGCGCGAGCGCCGCGCTCATCATCCCGATCGCCGACTGCTCGGGCAGCGGCGGCGGCATCGACGAATGCCCGGGCGTCGCGCTGACGCTGAGCTGCAGGCTCAGGTAGCCCTTCTCGGCGACGCCGACCAGCGCGAGCGGCCTGTCCAGCCCCTTCAGCAGCCCGTCGGTGATCAGCAGCCCTTCGTCGAGCACGAACTGCAGCCGCACGCCGCGCTCCTTGAACAGCTTGACGACCTGCGCCGCGCCGCGCTCGCCCCCGATCTCCTCGTCGTGGCCGAACACCAGGTAGATCGTCTGGCGCGGCTGGAAACCAGACGCCGCGAGCATCTCGACCGCCTCGAGGATGCTCATCAGGTTGCCCTTGTCGTCCCAGGCGCCGCGGCCCCAGATGAAGCCATCCTTCTGCGCGCCGGAGAACGGCGGCTGTTCCCAGTCGCGTTCGGTGCCGGGTGCGATGGGCACGACGTCCTGGTGCGCCATCAGCGCGAACGGCGGCGCCTTCGCATCGCTGCCGGGCCAGGTGTAGAGCAGCCCTTGCGTGCCGAAGGTCTCGCGCTTCAGCACTGCATGCGCCTTCGGGAAGCTCGCGAGCAGATGCGCGTGCAGCGCTTCGAATTCGGCGCTGTTGGCGCTCTCGTCGGCTATCGCCGAGATCGTCTTGAAGCGCACGGCCGCGGCGAGCCGCTCGGCGGCGGCGGGCGTGTCGACCGCAACCGGCGTCGCAGGCGAGACCTGGAGCTGGCGCGAAGGCGTCAGCAGCGTCTTCGCGCCGACCGCGACGGCCAGCGCGAGGACGACGATGCCCAGGAGCGCGAACAGCTTGCGCAGCATGGTGCTACTCGTTGGCCCTCACCCTAGCCCTCTCCCAAAGGGAGAGGGAATGAAGGCTCCCTCTCCCTCTGGGAGAGGGCCGGGGTGAGGGCAACGAACGGGCACGGTGTCAACTCAGCTGAAGCTCTTCCCTTCCGCCGCAAGCTTCGCCAGCAGCGGCGCCGGCTGCCAGAACGCCGCATCGTCGTGCGGGTTCGCGGCAAAGCGCTTCATCGCCTGCACGACGTTGTACAGGCCCACCGTGTCGGCATAGTTCATCGGCCCGCCGCGGTGCAGCGGGAAGCCGTACCCGGTCAGGTACACCATGTCGACATCGGAGGCGCGCAGCGCGATGCCTTCGTCGACGATCTTCGCGCCTTCGTTGACCAGCGCGTAGACCAGGCGGCCGACGATCTCCTCGTCGCTGATCTTGCGCGGCGTGATGCCCAGCTCCTTGCGGTGCTTCTCGATCATCTCGACCACCACAGGGCTCGGGATCGCATCGCGCTTGCCCGGCACGTAGTCGTACCAGCCGGCGCCGGTCTTCTGGCCGAAGCGGCCCATCTCGCAGAGCAGGTCGGCGGTCTTGCTGTAGCGCAGGTTCGGCTTCTCGAGGTAGCGGCGTTTGCGGATGTACCAGCCGACGTCGTTGCCGGCGAGGTCGCCCATGCGGAACGGGCCCATCGCCATGCCGAACTTCTCCATCGCCTTGTCGACCTGTGCCGGCGTCGCGCCCTCTTCCAGCAGGAAGCCGGCCTGGCGCGAGTACTGCTCGATCATGCGGTTGCCGATGAAGCCGTCGGTGACGCCGCTGACCACGCAGGTCTTCCTGATCTTCTTGCCCAGCGCCATCACGGTCGCGAGCACGTCCTTCGCGGTCTTCTCGCCGCGCACGACCTCGAGCAGCTTCATCACGTTGGCCGGGCTGAAGAAGTGCATGCCGATCACGTCGGCCGGGCGCTTCGTGAACGCGGCGATCTTGTTCAGGTCCAGCGTCGAGGTGTTCGACGCGAGGATCGCGCCGGGCTTCATCACCTCGTCCAGCGTCTTGAACACCTGCTCCTTGACGGCCAGGTCCTCGAACACGGCTTCGATCACGAGGTCGGCATCCTTCAGGTCGTCGTACTTCAGCGTCGTGCTCAGCAGCGCCATGCGCGCATCGAGCTTGTCCTGCTTGAGCTTGCCCTTCTTGACCTGCGCCTCGTAGTTCTTGCGCATCACGCCGACGCCCTTGTCCAGCGCCTCCTGCTTCATCTCCAGGAGGGTGACCGGGATGCCCGCGTTCAGGAAGTTCATCGCGATGCCGCCGCCCATCGTGCCGGCGCCGATCACGGCCACCTTCTTGATCTCGCGGGTCGGCGTGTCGGCCGGCACGTCGGGGATCTTGGAGGTCGCACGCTCGGCCATGAACGCGTGGCGCAACGCCTTGCTCTCCGGCGTGAACATCAGCGCGATGAAGGCTTCGCGCTCGAGCTTCATGCCCTGGTCGAACGGCAGCTTCAGCGACGCGGCGACCGCGTCCACGCACTTGCCGGGCGCCGGGAAATTCTTGGACATCGCGCCGACGGTGTTCCGCACGAACTGCACGTAGGCTTCGGGGTTCGGGTGCTCGACCTTCAGGTTGCGCACCAGCGGCAGCGGGCGCTTGTCGGCGACCTCTCGCGCAAACGCGATCGCGGCGTCCAGCACATCGCCTTCGGACCCGGCCAGCTTGTCGAACAGCTTCTGTCCCGGCGCCTGCGCGAGCAGCTCGCTCTTCACCGCCTCGCCGCTGACGATCATGTTCATCGCGGTCTCGAGGCCCAGCACGCGCGGCAGCCGCTGCGTGCCGCCGGCGCCCGGCAGCAGGCCGATCTTCACCTCGGGCAGCGCGACCTGTGTGCCCGGTGCCGCGACGCGGTAGTGGCAGCCGAGCGCGAGCTCGAGCCCGCCGCCCATGCAGACGCTGTGGATCGCCGCGACGATGGGCTTGGTGCTCGCCTCGAGCGCGAGGATCACGCTGAGCAGGTTGGGCTCGGCCAGCGCCTTGGGCGTACCGAACTCCTTGATGTCGGCGCCGCCGGAGAACGCCTTGCCGGCACCGGTGATGACGATGGCCTTGACACTGGCATCGGCCAGTGCCTTCTCCAGCCCGTTCGTGATGCCCAGCCGCGTCTCGTGGCCCAGGCCGTTGACGGGCGGATTGTTCAGCGTGATGACCGCGACGTCGCCGCGAGTTTCGTAGGTTGCGCTCATGACTCGACCCCTGGTCTGCTGCGTGGTGGAAGGAGAAAAGAACGATCGTTCGATTCTAGGCACATGCTGAGCGCCGTGCGTGTCTCACCAGTGACAAGGAGAGTCTCGACGCCGCGTTCAGACCTCGAGCCACTCCTTGCGCACATCCGCATTCGCGCGCAGCGCCGCCGGCGTCCCCTCGAACACGATGCTGCCGTGGCCCATCACGTAGCAGCGCTCGGAGATTTCGAGCGCGATGGTCAGCTTCTGCTCGACCAGCAGCACCGAGACGCCGCGGTTCTTCAGCGCCTTCAGGTACTCGGCGACCAGTTCGACGATCTTCGGCGCGAGGCCCTCGGTCGGCTCGTCGATCATGATCAGGTCGGGGTCACCCATCAGCGTTCGGCACAGCGTCAGCATCTGTTGCTCGCCGCCCGAGAGCACGCCGGCCTCGGTGTGCTCGCGCTCCTTCAGGCGCGGGAACATCGTGTACATGTCGGCGAAGGTCCAGCGCGGCTTCTGGTCCTTGCCGTTCCTGCCGCGCTTCTCGCCGAGCTGCAGGTTCTGGTGCACCGTCAGCTTCGGAAAGATGTCGCGGTTCTCCGGCACGTAGCCGATGCCGCGGTGCGCGATGTCGAACGCGTGATGGCCGAGGATCTCCTGGTCGCGGAACTTGACCGAACCCTCACCCGCGACCAGGCCCATGATGGTCTTGACCGTCGTCGAGCGGCCCGAGCCGTTGCGGCCCAACAGGCTGACGATCTCGCCCTCGCCGACCGTCATGTCGACGCCGTGCAGGATGTGGCTTTTGCCGTAGTAGGCGTGCAGTCCAGTGAGTTGCAGCATGGCGTGTCAGCAGAGGATTTTTAGACGCAAAGGCGCAAAGGAGCGCAAAGACGCCAAGAAGACCGGCTTCTTTCTCTTTGCGTCTTTGCGTTCCCTTTGCGCCTTTGCGTCCAAGAAACCTCTCATGGTCCGTGTCGTCGCTTCTAGTGCCCCGCCTCGGCCGCCTGCGCCTCGGCCAGCACCGAGCCCAGGTACGCCTCCTGCACGCGCGGGTTGGCGCGCACCTTGTCGGGCGTGTCGAACGCGATCACCTCGCCATAGACCAGCACCGCGATCTTGTCCGCGAGGCCGAACACGACGCCCATGTCGTGCTCGACGGTCAGCAGCGTCTTGCCCACCGTGACATCGCGGATCAGCTCGATGAAGCGCGCGGTCTCGCTCTTGCTCATGCCGGCGGTCGGCTCGTCGAGCAGGATCACGTTCGCGCCGCCGGCGATCGTGATGCCGATCTCGAGCGCGCGCTGCTCGGCGTAGGTCAGGTTCATCGCCAGCGTGTCGCGTTTGCGCTCGAGGCGGATGTCGTAGACGAGCTGCTCGGCGCGATCGTTCGCGTCCTTCAGCCCGGCCAGGAATTTCCAGAACGCGTAGCGGTAGCCCAGCGACCACAGCACGCCGCAGCGCAGGTTCTCGAACACCGAGAGCCGGCCGAAGATGTTGGTGATCTGGAAGCTGCGCGACAACCCCTTGCGGTTGATCTCGAACGGCGCGAGCCCGTCGATGCGCTCGCCGTTGAGCCGCACTTCGCCGCTGGTGGCCCCGAAGCGGCCGCTGATCAGGTTGAACAGCGTGGACTTGCCGGCGCCGTTCGGCCCGATGATCGCGACCCGCTCGCCGGGCGTGACCGCGAGGTTCGCGGACCGGATGATCTGCGTCCTGCCGAAGGACTTGCACAGGTCCTTCAGCTCGACGGCATACGCCCCTCCCCTCATGCCAACTCCTCCGCGCGGATCGCCTCGGCGATCTCGGTCTGCACCTCGCCCCAGCGGCGCGCGAAGCGCCGCCGCGCGAACTCGAACCCGAGCAGCCCGACCAGCGCGATCGCAAACGCGCCCAGCCAGCTCGCCGCACCCTTCGCGTTGAGCATCACGCCCATGAACTTCATCTCCGGTCCCAGCGCCTCGTTGAGCTGCAGGTGGTACACCATCTCGATCATCGCGGCGACGCCGACGAACAGCACGAGCCCGGTCACGGCCAGCGCCGCGTAGCCGGTGAGCAGCCGGCCGAGCTTGCCGAACTTCGCGACCCGCAGGTTCAGCATGATCAGGCTCGCGATGCCGCCCGGCGCATACATCACCATCAGCAGGAAGACGAGGCCCAGGTACAGCAGCCACGCCTTCGTCAACTCCGACAGCAGCACCAGCGAGACGACCATCAGCACCGCGCCGATGATGGGGCCGAAGAAGAAGGTCGCACCGCCGAGGAAGGTGAACAGCAGGTACGCGCCAGAGCGCGCCGCGCCGACCACCTCGGCCGTCGCGATCTCGAAGTTCAGCGCGTACATGCCGCCCGCCATCCCGGCGAAGAAGCCGGCGATGATGAACGCGATGTAGCGCACCTTCTGCGTGCTGTAGCCGATGAACTCCACCCGTTCGGGGTTGTCGCGCACCGCGTTGAGGATGCGGCCCAGCGGCGTGCGCGTGAACGCATACATCAGCGCGGTGCAGACGAAGGTGTAGACCGCGAGCAGGTAGTAGACCTGGATCTGCGGCCCGAACGTGATGCCCAGGAACGGCTTGCCGGCGGTGCGGTTTGCGTTGACCCCCGCTTCGCCGCCGAAGAACTCCGGCACCATCAGCGACATCGCGAACACCAGTTCGCCGACGCCCAGCGTGATCATCGCGAAGGTCGTGCCCGACTTCTTGGTCGTCACGAAGCCCAGCAGCACCGCGAAGAACAACCCCGAGACGCCGCCGACCAGCGGGATCAGGCTGACCGGCAGCGGGAACGTGCCGTCGCCGACCGCTTTCAGCGCGTGGATCGCGATATAGGTGCCCAGCCCGCTGTAGACCGCGTGCCCGAAGCTCAGCATGCCGCCCTGTCCGAGCAGCATGTTGTACGAGAGGCAGGCGACGATCGCGATGCCGATCTGCGACAGCATCGTCACGCCCAGCCCGCTGGCGAACACCTGCGGCGCAACGGCCAGCACGATCGCGAAGACCAGCCAGACGATCAGGTCGCGCCGGCCCATTGCACCGTAGCGTTGCGGCGACCCGGCACCCGCGGGCATGGCCCGCGAGGCGGAGGACGAAGAAGTGGACGTCGTCGAAGCGATCGAGCTCATCGTCTCAGCCCTCCCGCGTGCCCATCAGCCCCTTCGGGCGGAAGATCAGGATCAGCACGAGAAACAGATACGGCAGGATGGGCGCGATCTGCGACAGCGTCAGGTTCAGCAGCGAGTGACTGCCTGCGAGCTTGAGGCCCAACCCGGCCAGCATGCCGGAGAGCGAGTAGTCCAGCGCGACCGCGAAGGTCTGGATCACGCCGATCAGCAGCGACGCGACGAACGCGCCGGCGAGCGACCCCATCCCGCCGACCACGACGACGACGAAGATCACCGAGCCCACGGTCGCCGCCATCGACGGCTCGGTCACGAAGGTGCTGCCGCCGATCACGCCGGCCAGCCCGGCCAGCCCGGCGCCGGCGCCGAACACCAGCATGAACACGCGCGGCACGTTATGGCCCAGCGCCTCGACCATCTCGGGGTGGGTCAGCGCGCTCTGGATCACCAGGCCGATGCGGGTGCGCGACAGCATCAGCCACAGCGCGACCAGCATCAGCAGCGCGACCAGCATCATGAACCCGCGCGTCGCCGGGAACGGCGAGCAGACGATGCGCACCGCCGCATCGGCCGCCCGGCACATCGCCGCCGGGGCCGCGCCCCAGACGACGTGCAGCCCGTCCAGCGACGAGTTGACCAGCGTGAAGGCCGGCCCGCGCAGGCTTTCCGGCGGCTGGAACTCGACCGCGGTGCGGCCCCAGATCAGCTGCACCAGCTCGAGGATCACGTACGACAGCCCGAACGTGATCAGCAGCTCGGGCACATGGCCGAACTTGTGCACGCGGCGCAGGCAGTAGCGCTCGAACATCGCGCCCAGTGCCGCGACGACCAGCGGCGCGACGATCAGCCCGGGCCAGAAGCCGATGAAGCGCGCCACCGTGTAGGCCACGTAGGCGCCGACCATGTAGAAGCTCGCGTGCGCGAAGTTCAGCACGCCCATCATGCTGAAGATCAGCGTCAGGCCCGAACTCAGCATGAACAGCAACAGCCCGTAGCTCAGGCCGTTGAGCATCGATATCGTGAAGAACTCCATCGTCGGTGCGCGAAGATTTTCTCGTGTATCGGGCCGGCAGGGCCCACAAACAAAATGGCCCGGCGGATCACTCCGGGCCCATTCTCGCGCTCGGGATACTCGCGCTCGGATTTCTTACGACGCCGCGGGTCGCGACATCTGGCAGCTCGTCGGCGTGCTCGAGACGTATGGCGGGTACTCGGCCACCGGCGCCAGCGTCATGCCGGTGTTTTCGGGGCTGTACGGATACTTGGAATCGGCCTTCTGCCAGACGGTCATGTACAGCGACTGCTGCAGCTGGTGGTCGGACTTGCGCATCTCGGTCTCGCCGCCGAACGCGCTCTTGACCTTCAGGCCTTCCATCGCGAACGCGACCTTGACCGGATCGGTGGACTTGGCCTTGGCCATCGCCTCGCCGAGGTACTCGTAGATGCGCACGATGGAGCCTGTATACAGGTCGTCGTTGAACTTGGCCTTGAAATCGTTCATCAGGGTCTGGTAGGCGCCACCCATGTTGTAGTGGGCATAGGCCACCTGGTACACCTTGCCGGCACCGGTCTGGCCCAGTGCGGTCGGCGTGCCGGTGACGCCGGTGTAGTAGGTGAAGAACTTGCCGGTGTAGCCGCCTTCGTTCGCGGCCTTGACGAGCAGCGCGAGGTCGGAGCCCCAGTTCCCGGTGATCACGCTGTCGGCGCCGGACGCCTTGATCTTCGCGATGTACGGCGCGAAGTCGCGCACCTGCGCGAGCGGGTGCAGGTCTTCGCCGACGATCTCGATGTCGGGCCGCTTGCGCTTCAGGTCCTCCTTCGCATACCGCGCGACCTGCTGGCCGTGCGAGTAGTTCTGGTTCAGCAGATAGATCTTGTGGACGTCCTTCTGGTCCTTGATGAAGGTGGTCATCGCTTCCATCTTCATCGTCGTGTCGGCGTCGAAGCGGAAGTGCCAGAAGCTGCACTTGCTGTTGGTCAGGTCCGGATCGACTGCCGCCTCGTTCAGGAAGACGATCTCCTTGCCCGGGTTGCGTTCGTTGTGCTTGTTGATCGCATCGACCAGCGGGATCGCGACCGACGAGCCGTTGCCCTGGATCACATAGCGTATGCCCTGGTCGATCGCCGACTTCAGCGCATTCAGGCTCTCGGTCGGACTCAGCTTGTTGTCGACGCCGATGACCTCGAACTTCACGCCGGCCGGGTTGGCAGCACTGGCCCGCTCGGCAATGAACTGCTGCGACTTCAGCTGATTCGTGCCGACCGGACCCATCAGGCCGGTCAGCGGGTCTATCCACATCAGCTTGACGGTCTGCCCAGCGAGCGGCTTCGCAGCGGGCTTGGCCTGGGCCAGCACGGCACCGGCCGTGACGGCCAGCGCAGCCCCCAGCGCCACGTTGAAAACCCGCCGGTTGAACGATGTCGCGCTGGACTGCATGGTGAGCTCCTGGAGGCGAGATTGGATCGCGTGCAAAGGTAAAGGAAACCCGTTGGAGCAGTTACAGGGACTACCCCAAACGACTGTCGCACCGGCGACAGAGGGCCTGCATGCACGCATGCCGGCGCTGCGCGCATCGCGTCGTCGCGAACGTTCGCGTCCGCTCTTCATGCGCTTCCTTTGTCCTTGCTGCCGCCTCGCGCGAAGCCGCTCGCTACACTGGTTCGATGAATGCCGATGCCGTCGAGCTCGCTACGTCGCCGCCCTCGTCCGACGCGATGGCCACGTCCACGTCCGCACCCGATTGGGACGTGCGCTGGACCAACCGATTCCACACGCTGGGTGCGGGCTTCTACACCGAGCTCACGGCCGAGCCGCTGCCGCAGCCGCACTGGGTCGCGACCAGCCCCGACTGCGCCGCGCTGCTCGGCTGGCCGAGCGATTGGATGACGCGGGGCGACGCGCTGGCCGTGTTCAGCGGCAACGCGATCTGGCCCGGCATGCAGCCACTCGCGAGCGTCTACAGCGGCCACCAGTTCGGCGTCTGGGCCGGGCAGCTCGGCGACGGGCGCGCGCTGATGCTGGGCGAGGTCGACGTGCCTCGCGGCCGCTTCGAGCTGCAGCTCAAGGGCTCGGGCCACACCCCGTACTCGCGCATGGGCGACGGGCGCGCGGTGCTGCGCTCGTCGATCCGCGAGTTCCTGTGCTCGGAGGCGATGCACGCACTGCGCATCCCGACGACGCGCGCGTTGTGCATCACCGGCTCGCCGCTGCCGGTGCGGCGCGAGCGCATCGAGACCGCCGCGGTCGTGACCCGGGTCGCCGAGAGCTTCATCCGCTTCGGCCACTTCGAGCACTTTTCGTATCACGGCCAGCCCGAACGGCTGCGCCGGCTCGTGGACTTCGTGATCGAGCACCACTACCCGGAATGCGCCGGCGCCGAGCGGCCTG
Source organism: Burkholderiaceae bacterium (assembly GCA_036568605.1). Lineage (GTDB taxonomy): Bacteria > Pseudomonadota > Gammaproteobacteria > Burkholderiales > Burkholderiaceae_C > DATCSE01. Next base: position 12,839 of record DATCSE010000075.1, read on the forward strand.
CGCTCGCGCTGCTCGGCCGGGTCACGCGCCGCACCGCCGAGCTGATGGCCGACTGGCAATCGGTGGGCTTCTGCCACGGCGTGATGAACACCGACAACATGTCCATCCTCGGGCTGACGATCGATTACGGTCCGTTCGGTTTTCTCGACGCGTTCGATCCCGGTCACATCTGCAACCATTCGGATACCGGCGGTCGCTACGCCTGGGCACGCCAGCCGAATGTCGGGTTCTGGAACCTGCATGCGCTGGCACAGGCGCTGCTGCCGCTGATCGAGGATCCGGACGCGGCGCTGGCCGAGCTCGAGACCTACAAGGACGCCTACGCGCAGGCGATGCTCTCGCGCTGGTGCGCAAAACTCGGCCTGGCGACCCGCGAAGACGGCGACCGCGAGCTGGCCGACGACCTGCTGCGCCTGATGGCCGTCGATCGCGTCGATTTCACGATCGCGTTCCGGCGCCTGAGCGACTTCGCGACCGTGCCCGGCGCCGGCAACGCCGCGGTGCGCGACCTGTTCATGGACCGCGACGCATTCGACGCTTGGGCGCCGCGCTATGCGCAGCGGCTCGCGCGCGAAGGCAGCGTCGATGCCGAACGGGCCTTGAGGATGCGCGCCGCGAACCCCAAGTTCGTGCTGCGCAACCACCTGGCCGAGACCGCGATCCGCCAGGCCGAGCAAGGCGATTTCGGCGAAGTCGAGCAGCTGCTGAAAGTTCTGCGGCGGCCGTTCGACGAACAGCCCGACGGCGTGCCGGCCGACGCGGCCGCGGCTTACGCGGCCTTTCCGCCCGACTGGGCGCAATCGATCGAGGTGTCCTGTTCATCATGAAACAAGCCGACGACAACAAGAGCTACCAGGTCCAGAAGACGGACGCCGAATGGCGTGATCAGCTCGACCCGATGCAGTACCAGGTTGCCCGCCACGCGGCGACCGAACGGCCGTTCTCGGGCAAGTACTGGGACCACTGGGACGACGGCCGCTACAACTGCATAGGCTGCGGCACGCCGCTGTTCGCGTCCGACACGAAGTTCGACGCCGGCTGCGGCTGGCCCAGCTACTTCCAGCCGATCAACAGCGAGGTGATCGAGCGCGTCGTCGACAAGAGCCACGGCATGGTGCGCATCGAGGTGCGCTGCAACAAGTGCGGCTCGCACCTGGGCCATGTGTTCGACGACGGCCCGGAGCCGACCGGGGAGCGCTACTGCATCAACTCGGCCGCGATAAACTTCGCGCCGAAATAGGGCTTGGCGAGCGACCGTTCGCGCTGAGGCTGTCGAAGCGCCAGAACACGGAGGCTTCGACAAGCTCAGCCCGAACGGCTTGTTCTCCCATTCAATGAAGTTCTTCCTCGACTTTCTGCCGATCATCCTGTTCTTCGGCACCGCGAAATACGCCGAGAGCCACGTCGATTGGGCCGCGCGCTTCGCGACCGACCATTTCGGCTTCATCGTCTCCGGCGGCGTCGTCGGCACCGAGGAGGCGCCGGCGCTGCTGGCCACGGTGGTCGTGATCCTCGCGACGACCGCGCAGATCGCCTACCTGCTCGCGCGCGGCCGCAAGGTCGACCTGATGCTGTGGATGACCTTCGTGCTGGCCGTCGTGCTCGGCGGCGCAACGATCTGGTTCCACAACCCGACCTTCATCAAGTGGAAACCCAGCGTGCTGTACTGGGCGATGGGCCTGGCGTTCTGGGCCAGCCAGACGCTGTTCCGCAAGAACCTGCTGCAGACGCTGATCGGTGAGCAGCTCGAGCTGCCGGCCGCCGTCTGGCAGCGCCTGAACTTCGCATGGATCGCGTTCTTCGCGCTGATGGGCCTGCTGAACCTGTACGTCGCGTACAGCTTCTCGACCTCGACCTGGTTCACGTTCAAGGCGTTCGGCACGACCGGGCTGATGCTGCTGTTCATGCTCGCGCAGGGTTTCTACCTGAGCCGGCACCTGAAACCCGAAGCGGAGTCGGCGCCGGGGCCGCAGCCATGACCGGCGTCGGCACGACCGCACCGGCCCAGGCCGGTGGCGGCGTCAGCGCCGGCCAGATCGAGGCGGCCTTGCGCGAGGCGCTTGCACCGCTGGCGCTGGACGTGCGCGACGACAGCCATCTGCACGCCGGCCACGCCGGCGCCCGCGAGGGCCGTCATTTTTCGGTGCGCATCGTCAGCGCGCGCTTCAACGGTTTGTCACGATTGGCACGACATCGGCTCGTATATGATTCGCTGAACGCGCTGATCCCGCGCGGCATCCACGCCCTGGCGATCGACGCCCGTGCACCGGGCGATCACTGAATCCTCCTTCGTCGACGCTTGCCCGCACCGCCGGCGCGCTGCGCGCGATTCGACATCCCCACTCTCATCCTTCTCATCCGCTTCCAGTTGAAAGGCATCGCCATGAACCAGCGTTTTCTCGTCTCCGCGGCCGCTTCGGCGCTGCTGCTCGCAACCGGCGCCGTGCTGCCGCTGGCCGCGCAAGCGCAGAACATCGCGGTGGTCAACGGCAAGGCCGTGCCGAAGTCGCGTGCCGACACCTTCATCAAGATGATCCAGAAGCAGGCCGCGCAGCAAGGACAGCAGCTGCCGCCGGACGTCGAGCAGCGCGTGCGTGACAAGCTCGTGATGGACGAGATCGTCGCGCAGGAAGCGGAGCGCCGCGGGCTGCCCGGCTCGGCCGAGTTCAAGGCGCAGATGGAACAGGCGCGCCAGGCGCTGCTGGGCCAGGCGCTGCGCGAGGACTTCTCGAAGAAGAACGCGGTGAGCGACGCCGAGATCCAGGCCGAATACGACAAGTTCAAGGGCCAGTCGGGCGGTACCGAATACCGCGCCCGCCACATCCTGGTCGAGAAGGAAGACGACGCCAAGGCGCTGATCAAGCAGCTCAACGGCGGCGCAAGCTTCGAAGAGCTCGCGAAGAAGAATTCGAAGGATCCGGGATCGGGCGCGAACGGCGGCGACCTCGACTTCGCGGCGCCAGGCTCGTATGTGCCCGAGTTCTCGCAGGCGATGGTCAAGCTGAAGAAGGGCGAGATGACGCAGGAGCCTGTGAAGACCCAGTTCGGCTATCACATCATCAAGCTCGAGGACACGCGCCAGGCGCAGTTCCCGGCGCTCGACGAAGTCAAGCCGCAGATCAAGCAGCGGCTCGAGCAGCAGAAGATGGCGGCGTTCCTGGAGGATCTGCGCGCCAAGGCGAAGACCGATTACAAGTTCACGAACTGAGTCCCGGACTCCATTCGACACCAGGGCTTCCACAAGCCTGTCCTGAGCTTGTCGAAGGGCTCAGCCCGAACGGGTTGGAACGCCGCGAACCTCCGTTCGCACTGAGCCTGTCGAAGTGCCGTGCCGGTAAGTCAACCGGTCAGCGCTTCGCCGACCGCGACCCGCCCGGCCTCGATGTGCAATTGGCGGTCGCAGCGCGCGGCGATCTCGCGGTCGTGCGTGACCAGCACCAGCGTCGTGCCGGCTTCGCGGTTCAGCGCGAACATCAGCTCCATCACGGTCTCGCCGGTCGCGAAGTCCAGGCTGCCGGTGGGCTCGTCGGCCAGCAGCACCGCCGGCTGCACGACGAACGCGCGCGCCAGCGCGACACGCTGCTGCTCGCCGCCGGACAGCACCTTCGGGTAATGGCGCAGCCGTGCGCCGAGGCCGACGCGCTGCAGCATCTCGGTCGCGAGCGCGCGCGCATCGCTGCGCCCCTGCAACTCGAGCGGCAGCATCACGTTCTCCAGCGCGTTCAGGTTCGCGAGCAACTGGAAACTCTGGAACACGAACCCCACCTTCTGGGCACGCACCGCGGCGCGCGCATCCTCGTCGATCGCGAACAGGTCGACACCGGCGAGGCG
>DATCSE010000076.1:0-14429 GCA_036568605.1 Burkholderiaceae bacterium
ACAACGTGCGCGTGTCGGAAGAAGCGTGTCGTGGATGCCATCGCGGTAGCGGGTTCGATGGCAGGTCGGCGGGCCGGACCGAACGCGTGCGAGGCGACGGCATATCGGCCATGCTTCCCTGCGCGAGGATTACCTCAATCAGGTTCGAAGGGACTCTCTCAGTCGAGCCGTTCGGGTCGAACGGCCCAACACCCCTAGCGGATGCCGCACGGCGTCGTGCAGCGCTTCGAATTATGGCAGACCGCCTGCGGCCGACGCTTGATCGCGGTCACCCGTGCGCCACGCCCAGCAGCCGGTGCAGGCGCGGGCTGGTCGTCGTGTATTCGAGGTGGATGGTCGGCTTGTCCGGAAAGATGTGCGCGGCCGCGCCGAAGGCCGCGAGCGTCGCCTCGTGGAAGCCGCTGACGATCAGCTTGCGCTTGCCCGGGTAGGTCACGATGTCGCCGACCGCGAAGATGCCGGGCGTGCTCGACGCGAAACGCTCGGTGTCGACGACGATCTGCTTGCGGTCCAGCGCCAGGCCCCACTGGGCGATCGGGCCGAGCTTGGGGCTCAGGCCGGTGTACGCGAGCACGGCATCGACTTCGAGCCATGGCGTCTGGTCGTCGGCGGTCGCGAGCTGCAGCGCGGCGAGGCGGCCGTCGGCGCCGGTGCGCAGCGCGATCGGCTGCGCCGCGATGAAGCGCACGCGGCCGCTGTCGCGCAGTGCGTGCAGGCGCGCGATCGTCGCTGGTGCGGCACGGAACTCGTCGCGGCGGTGCATCAGCGTGATGCTCGCCGGGCGGCGCGCATCGTTCGATTCGGCGAACGCGATCGCGGCGTCCAGCGCCTCGTCGGCATCGCCGACGACCAGCACGCGCTGGCGGGCGAAGCGCGCGGCCTCATCGTCCAGGCCATGGCCGTAGAAGACCTGCGTGCCTTCGTGCGCGGCGAGGCCGTCGACCTTGATGCGCTTCGGCTGGAACGCGCCGACGCCGCCGGCGACCACGACCACCTTCGCGACGAAGCGTGTGCCGGCCGAGGTTTCGAGGCGGAAGCGCCCGTCGGCCTCCTGCGCGATCGCGTCCACCTGCTGGTTCAGGTGCGGCGTGGTCGCGAACGGCTTGATCTGCGTGACCAGCCGCTCGACCAGCTCGCGTCCCGTCGCAAAGGGCAGCGCCGGGATGTCGTAGATCGGCTTGTCGGGGTAGAGCTCGATGCACTGGCCGCCGAGCACCGGCAGCGCGTCGACCAGCTGCGCGCTCAAGCCTTGCAGGCCGAGCTGGAAGACCTGGAACAGACCGACAGGCCCGGCACCGACGACGACCGCATCGGTCTCGATGGCGGCAGCAGGGTTCGTCGTCACGCGGTCGAGGACCCGACGCGGCGGCTCAGCGGATCAGCTCGCCGAGCTTGCCGGTCTTGTCTTTCCATTCCTCGGCGTCGGGCTGCGGCGCCTTGCGCTTCGTGATGCTGGGCCAGCCCTTCGCGAGCTCGGCGTTCAGCGCGATCATGTGCTGCTGGTCGCCCGGCACATCCTCCTCGGGCACGATCGCGTTGACCGGGCACTCGGGGATGCAGACCGCGCAGTCGATGCACTCGTCGGGGTCGATCGAGAGGAAGTTCGGGCCTTCGCGGAAGCAATCGACAGGGCACACATCCACGCAGTCGGTGTACTTGCAGCGGATGCACGATTCGAGAACGACGTGGGTCATGGGCTTTCGGGGCTGTCTTCGTTGGAATGTTCGGTCCGGGTCCGGCGGGCGCGCTGATCGGCCCTGGGGCCTCGGGCAGAGGCCGTGGAGAGCCTGGATTTTAGGGCTACGCGTCGGTGTCGCCGGTGGCCGCCGGCGTTTCCACGGCGCTGTCGGGGGCGGGCTGTGCCGACGAGACGCCCGGTGGAGCGCCATCGGTCGCGATGGCCGCCGCGCCCGCGCCCACCGTCACGACCGTCGGCCGCCCGGCATGTAGCATCGTCGCATGGCCCAGCGTCGCGACCGTGTGCTCGCTGTGCAGCTGATCGGGCCAGCCGGCGCGCGAGACCACGCTGGCCGGCGTGTCGAGCGCCCAGCCGGCCGCGACCAGGCGTCTCGAGAGGGCGGCGAGCTGCTTGCCGGCCATGTAGAACACTTCGGTATCGGCGCTGCGGCCGGCGTGCAGGCTGCGCTCGCGCGTCATCGCGGTCGTCAGGCTCACGCTGCGGCCGCTGCCGCGCCGCGTCAGCGGGCGTCGGGTGGCCGCCGCGGCCGCGATCGCCGCGGTGATGCCGGGCACGACCTCGCACGCGATGCCGGCCTCGGCCAGCGCCTGCAGCTCCTCCTCGAGCCGGCCGAATACGCTCGGATCTCCGCCCTTGAGCCGCACGACGCACTTGCCGGCGCGTGCATGCTTGACCAGCAGCGCGTTGATCGCGGTCTGCCCGGTGCTGTCGCAGAAGCCGCGCTTGCCGACATGGATCCACTCGGCCCGCGGCGCCAGCTCGTGCAGCGTGGGGTCGGTCAGCGCATCGAACAGCACCACCTCGGCCTGCGCGAGCAGGCGCGCGCCGCGGACCGTGATCAAGTCCGCGACGCCGGGGCCGGCGCCGATGACGATGACGCGGCCGGTCGTCATGCGGGATCGCGCGTCACGCCGCCGCCTTCACGAGCAGCGCCCCGCTCGTGCGGTTGCTCGCCGGATCGACGACGATCAGCGAGCCGCCGACGCGATTGGTTTCATACGCCTCGACCGGCAGCGGCTGCTGGGTCTCGACGATCACGTGGCCGATGTCGTTGACCGCGAGCTCGTGCGCATCGGTCGCATCCAGCGTGTGGATGTCGAGCCGGCTCTCGATGGCCGTGATGCGGGCCTGCACCCAGCGGTTGCCGTGGCGCACCCAGTACTTGCGGCCGACCACGGCGGGTTCGGTGTCCAGCCAGGCCAGCGTCGCCGAGAAGCGCTGGACCTCGTTCATCGTCTGCGGCGTCGAGATCCAGTCGCCGCGCGAGACGTCGAGCTGGCGGTCGAGCAGCAGGCCGGCCGATTGGCCTGCCTCGGCCGCGTCGACCCGGCTGCCGGCGATGCGCACCTCGGTGACGGTCGCGCGCTCCCCGCTGGGGAAGAGCTGCACCGCGTCGCCGGCGCGCACGCGGCCGTGTGCGATGCGGCCCCACAGCACGCGCGGCTGTTCGCCGGTGCCGTCGCCGTCGCGGGCAACGTACTGCACCGGGATCAGCAAGTCGCCGGTCTTGCGCTCCTGCGCGGTCGGCAGGCTCTCGAGCAGCTGCAGCAGCGACGGGCCGTCGTACCAATCGACCCAGGCCCGAAGGGCCGTATCCGTCGCCCCTGGTGGCTGCGTCACGTTGTCGCCGCGCAGCGCCGAGACCGGGATCACGCCGGCGACTTCGATGCCCGCCTCGTCGGCGAACGCGAGCAGCGACGCGCGCACCGCGGCATACGCAGCGCCCGGGTCGGCCACGGCATCAAGCTTGTTGATCGCGAACACGATGCTGGGCACACGCAACAACTGCGCCAGCAGCGCATGCCGCCGGGTCTGCGCGAGCAGTTTGACCGGTTCGCCGGGCTGCGAGGTGTCCAGCTTCGTGATGTCGACCAGCACGACCGCCGCATCGCTGCCGGCCGCGGCCGTCACCATGTTGCGGGTGTACTGCTCGTGTCCCGGTGCGTCGGCGATGATGAACTTGCGCGTGCGGGTCGCGAAGTAGCGGTAGGCGACGTCGATCGTGATGCCTTGCTCGCGCTCGGCCTCCAGGCCGTCGGTCAGCAGCGACAGGTCGATGGCGCTGCCGGCCGCCTTCTTCTCGAGCGTGTCGAGCTGATCGGCGAGGATCGCGCGGCTGTCGTACAGCAGCCGGCCGATCAGCGTGCTCTTGCCGTCGTCGACGCTGCCGGCGGTGAGGAAGCGCAAGGCGCGGTGATCCGTGCCTTTCGTCGCCGACTCGCGGGGGTCCGTGCCTTGAGGTGCCAGCGCCGTGCTCATCAGAAATACCCTTCCTTCTTGCGCCGCTCCATCGAGGCATCCGAGGTGCGGTCGTCCATGCGTGTCGCGCCGCGCTCGCTGACCGTGACCTGCAGCGTCTCGGCGACGATCTCGGCAGCCGTCGCGGCCGGGCTCTCGACCGGGCAGGTGCAGGTCATGTCGCCGACCGTGCGGAAGCGGACCTGCGCCGTCTCGATCGTCTCGCCCGCCGCCGGCGGCGTGACCTCGGTCAGCGGCACCAGCAGGCCCTTGCGGCGGATCACCTGGCGGTCGTGCGTGTAGTACAGGCTGGGCAGCGGGATGTTCTCGCGGGCGATGTAGAGCCAGACGTCGAGCTCGGTCCAGTTGCTGATCGGGAATGCGCGCAGATGCTCGCCCGGCTTGATGCGGGTGTTGAACAGCGTCCACAGCTCGGGACGCTGCTCCTTGGGCTGCCACTGGCCGAAGCTGTCGCGGTGGCTGAAGATGCGTTCCTTCGCACGCGCCTTCTCCTCGTCGCGCCGCGCGCCGCCGATCAGCACGTCGAAGCGGTGCTCCTCGATCGCCTCCAGCAGCGCGACGGTCTGGTGGCCGTTGCGCGATTCCAGCGGGTGCGACAGGCGCACCGTGCCGCGCTTGATCGAATCCTCCAGGTGACCGACGACCAGGCGCTCGCCCATCTCGGCGACGCGGCGGTCGCGGAACTCGATCACCTCGGGGAAGTTGTGGCCGGTGTCGACGTGCAGCAGCGGGAACGGCAGGCGCCCCTTGTAGTTGCCATTGGCGTCCTTGGTCTTGAACGCCTTCTCGGCCAGGCGCAGCACGACGCACGAGTCCTTGCCGCCCGAGAACAGCAGGGCCGGACGCTCGAACGATGCGACGGCTTCGCGCAGGATGAAGATCGCTTCCTCCTCGAGCCAGTCGAGGTGCGTGTGGTCGAGTTGCGGCAGAAGCTGCTCGACGCGGACGGGCGCGTTCATGCGGAGGCTCCGATCAGGGATACGTGAGTCGATGGGTTCTGGTCCTGGTGGACGTGCAGCCCGCATTCCTTGGCCCCTTCGTCTTCCCACCACCAGCGGCCGGCGCGGAAATCCTCGCCGACCGCGATCGCGCGGGTGCATGGCGCACAGCCGATGCTTGGGTAGAACTGGTCGTGCAGCGGGTTATACGGCACGTCGTGCAGCTTGATGTAGTGCCAAACGTCAGCCCACGACCAGTCGGCCAGCGGGTTGATCTTCCGGCGGCCCTGGTCGTCGGCTTCGCTGAAGCCGACGGCGCCGCGGTTGTTCGACTGCTCGCGCCGCATCCCGGTGACCCAGGCGCTGCGCTCCTTCAGCATGCGCGCGAGCGGCTCGAGCTTGCGGATGCCGCAGCAGGCCTTGCGCAGCGCGATGCTGTCGTACATTGCGCGCTCGCCGTGGTCGCGCACGAAATGCACGACCGATTCGTTCACCGGTTCGTAGACCTCGACCGGCAACCCGTAGCGCTCCTCGATGCGCGGGATCAGCGCGAGCGTCTCGTCGTGGAGCTTGCCGGTCTGCAGCGTGCCGATCGCGATCGGCAGCTCGTGGCGGGCGATCAGGTCGGTGATCACCATGTCTTCGGCGCCCAGGCTGGTGGCCTGGACGATGCGGCCGGCGTGCTCGGCCGCGGCGCTGCGCAGCAGTTCGACCGCGCGCGCGACACGCTCGTCGAAGCCCGCCGTCGCGCGGGCGTACAGCGAAACGGCGCTCATGCGGTGGCCCGCCCGAAGATCGGCTGCGTCTGGACCACGTCGCCTTGGTAGTACGCGGGGAAGAAACCGAGCGCGCGCCGGGCCGCCTCGATCGACTGGCCGGCCTTCAGCACGACCGTGTCGAACCCGCTGCGCTGCAGCAGCGGCAGCATGTCGACCAGGACGTCGCCGGTCGCGCGCACCTCGCCTGCGTAGCGGTAGCGGGCGCGCAGCAGGTGGGCCTGGCTGTACGCGCGGCCGTCGGTCCACTTCGGGAAATGCAGCGCGACCAGCGCGAAGCGCGGCAGTTCGGCCGCGATGTCCTCGACGTCCTCGTCGTTGGCCAGCTTCAGGCCGACCGGCAGCTCCGCCGGCCACGCGTCGCGCAGCGCACGCCACTGCGCGCTCGTCAACAGCAGGTTCGCGGCCGGCACGGCAAGCGCGTCATCGGCGGCTTGCCAGGTGTCTTGTTCGAGATCGATGAATTGCATGGTGATGGGTCTCGCTTCGCCAGCCTCGTTCAACCGGCATGGGCCGGCGCGGTCGCGCGCCGCACCGCGTTGGCCGAGGCCTTGAACGGCTCCAGGCCGACGCGCTTGACGGTGTCGATGAACAACTCTTTCGTGCTGCGCTGCGCGCGGTACGTGTCGATCACCGCTTCGATCACGTCGGCGACTTCGTCCGCCGAGAACGACGGCCCGATCACCTTGCCGGGCACCGAGGCGCCGCTGATCGCCGAGCCGTCGGAGCCGCCCAGCGAGACCTGGTACCACTCCTTGCCGTCCTTGTCGACGCCGAGGATGCCGATGTGCCCGCTGTGGTGGTGGCCGCACGAGTTCATGCAGCCGCTGATGTGCAGGTCGATGTCGCCGATGTCGTAGAGCTCGTCGATCTCGGAGTAGCGCTGCAGGATCTCCTCGGCGATCGGGATCGAGCGCGCGTTCGCGAGGCCGCAGAAGTCGCCGCCCGGGCAGGCGATCATGTCGGTCAGCAGGCCGATGTTGGGCGTCGCGAAGCTGGCGGCCTTTGCGGCCTGCCACAGCGCCTGCAGGTCGCTTTCGTGGACCCACGGCAGCAGCAGGTTCTGGTCGTGCGTGACGCGCGCCTCGCCGTGGCTGAAGCGCTCGGCGATCACGGCGGCGGCGTCGAGCTGCTCGGCCGTCGTGTCGCCGGGCGCCTGGCCGGCGCGCTTCAGCGACAAGGTCACCGCGCGGTAGCCCGGCAGGCGGTGCGCGTGCACGTTGCGCTCGAGCCAGCGCGCGAATGCGATCGGCGCGTCGAAGTCCGACGCACTGCTTCCGCTGGGCCGCACGCCCACGCCGTCCGGCAGCGCGAAGCTCTTCGCGACGCGGTCGAACTCGGCCTGCGGCAGCAGGTGCGCGCTGCCGTCCCGGTCACGCTCGAGGATGTCGACGAATTCGGCCTCGACCGCATCGATGAACTTCTGGCCCTCGGCCTTCACGAGGATCTTGATGCGCGCCTTGTACATGTTGTCGCGCCGGCCGTAGCGGTTGTAGACGCGCACGATCGCCTCGATGAACACGAGGATCTGCTGCCACGGCAGGAACTCGCGGATCACGGTGCCGATCACCGGCGTGCGGCCCATGCCGCCGCCGACCAGCACCTTGAAGCCGACTTCGCCGCGCTCGTTCTTCACGAGCTGCAGGCCGATGTCGTGCCAGGCGATCGCGGCGCGATCTTCGGTAGCGCCGGTGATCGCGATCTTGAACTTGCGCGGCAGGAACGCGAACTCCGGGTGCAGCGTGCTCCACTGGCGCAGCAGCTCGGCGTACGGGCGCGGGTCGACCGCTTCGTCGGGCGCGATGCCGGCCAGCCCGTCGCTCGTGATGTTGCGGATGCAATTGCCGCTGGTCTGGATGCCGTGCATGTCGACATCCGCGAGCAGGTCCATCACGTCGGCGCTGCGATCCAGCGGGATCCAGTTGAACTGGCAGTTCTGGCGCGTCGTGAAGTGGCAATAGCCGCGGTCGTACTCGCGTGCGATGCGCGCCAGCGCGCGCAGCTGCTTCGCGCTGATCTCGCCGTATGGCACCGCGATGCGCAGCATCGGCGCATGGCGCTGGATGTACCAGCCGTTCTGGAGGCGCAGCGGTCGGAAGTCGTCGTCGGTGAGCGTGCCGGCCAGGTTGCGCTCGAGCTGGTCGCGGTATTGCGCGGCGCGCTGGTGCACGAACTGGCGGTCGAACTCGGTGTACTGGTACATCGTGGTTGCTTCAGTGAATCACTTTGAGGCCGGCTGTCACGAGCGACAGGCACAGCGCGGCGCGGGTCCAGCGTTCGGGCAGCAGCTTGGTCAGGTTCGCGCCGATCCAGATGCCCGGCAGCGAGCCGACCAGCAGCGCGCCCAGCAGGCCCCAGTCGACATTGCCCAACGTCGCGTGGCCGATGCCGGCCACCAGCGTGAGCGGAACGGCATGCGCGATGTCGGTGCCGACCACGCGCTGGGTCGGCAACCTCGGGTAGAGCACCAGGATCAGCGTGACGCCGATCGCCCCGGCGCCCACCGAGCTGAGCGACACCAGCACCCCCAGCAGTGCCCCGGCCGCCACCGTGATGGCCGGCTTGCGCGACTCGGGCAGCCAACGCTGCAGCTTGAGACCGACCTGCTGCCACGTGCTGCGGTAGGCCACGGTCACCGCGGTCACCAGCAGCGCGATGCCCAGCGCCACCGTCAGCGTGTTGGCCCAGGTCTTGGTGATGCCGGTGGCGTGCATCGCGAAGATCGTGAGCACGGCGGCCGGCAGGCTGCCGGCGAGCAGCCGCGTCACGATGCGCACGTCGACATGGCCGTGGCGTGCATGCGCCAACGCGCCGCCGCTCTTCGTGATGGCCGCGAAGAACAGGTCAGTGCCGATCGCGACGGCCGGGCTGAGCCGGAACACGCCGATCAGCAGCGGCGTCATCAGCGAGCCGCCACCGACGCCCGTCATGCCGACGATCGCACCGATTCCGAACCCGCTCAGAACTGCCACCCAATCCATTGCGACTTTCCATGGTTCATGCCCGGGCCGCGCCCGTTGGAGTCGGGAACTCTAGTGGCGGCTCTTATATATGAGAAGAACAAAATCGTTCGATGCTTATGCCAATCCGGCCTATCCATCGCTTTTCTAGAATCTCGGTCGATGAATTCCAGTCCATGCCGACGCCGCCTCGGCGCTGCGCTCGTGTCCCTTTGCGTGCTCGCACTGGCCGCCTGCCAGACAGCGGCCCCGATCGTCAAGCCGCCGGAACCGCCGCAGGGTCCGGTCGCGGCGCTGCCGCCGGTCGCGCCGCCTCCCGTGCCGGTCGAGCCGGCGATCCCGCGGCCGCCGCCGAAGCCGCCGCGCATCGGCCTGGCGCTGGGCGGCGGCGCGGCGCGCGGTTTTGCCCACATCGGCGTGATCCAGGTGCTGGAGGAGAGCGGCATCAAGCCGGATCTGGTGGTCGGCACCTCGGCCGGCAGCCTGGTCGCGACGCTGTATGCCGCCGGTCGCAACGGCGCCGCGCTGGTCAAGCTCGCCGACTCGATGGATGAATCGGCCTTCACCGACTGGTCGTTCCCCGGCCGCGGGCTGATTCGCGGCGAGGCGCTCGCGCGCTATGTGCGCGAGCAGACCGGCAACCGCACGATCGAGAAGCTGCCGCTGCCGCTCGGGATCGTCGCCACCGATCTGGACAGCGGCGCGCCCATCCTGTTCCAGCGTGGCGACCCGGGCGTCGCGGTGCGTGCGTCCAGCGCGGTGCCGGCGGTGTTCCAGCCAGTGCGCATCGGCAGCCGCGAGTATGTCGACGGCGGGCTGGTCTCGCCGGTGCCGGTGCGTTTCGCGCGGCAGATGGGTGCCGAGTTCGTGATCGCGGTCGACATCTCGTCCGCACCCGACGGCAACGCCACCGGCGATGCGATGCGCATGCTGCTGCAGACCTTCGCGATCATGGGCCACAGCATCAACTACTTCGAGCTGCGCGACGCCGATGTCGTGCTGAGCCCGAAGCTGCCGGGCGTCTCGGGCGCCGACTTCACGAACCGCAAGAAGTCGATCCAGGCCGGCCGCGACGCGGCACTGGCCGCATTGCCGGCCCTGCGCACGAAGATCATGGCGGCGATGCATTGACCGCTGGCGGACAAAACAAAACGGCCCGGTGCGAACACCGGGCCGAAGGGTACCCTGAAGAGGGGGTCAGAGGTACCGAGGAGACAACCTTCAGGAAAGCCGCGGGAGTTGCCCGCGGCAAGTCTGAGATGGCCGCTCGGTCGCGAAGTTCAAGGTCTGCACAAATGTTTACCGAGCGGCCGGATGCGAATCCCGGCTCAGGCGGCAGCGCGCTTGGTCTTCGCGGTGGCGGCTTGCGTGGCCTTCGCGGCTTGCGTGCTCAGCGCCTGGAAGTTCGCTTCGGCAACGTCGCTGGCTTGCTTGACGGCCTTCTGCACGCCTTCGAACGCGTTGTTCGCGGCGGCAACCGCCGACTTCACGAGCGCGACCGCGTTTTCGGTGCCGGCCGGCGCGTTCTTCACGGCGCTGTCGACCACCGCCATGAACTTGGCTTGCGCGTCCGACGCGGTGGATTCGGCCACCTTCGAGACTTCGGCGTTGGTCGCCGCGGCGATGTCATACACGTGACGGGTGTACGCGGCAGCCTTTTCGGCGGCCGGCTGCAGCAGGCCGGCTTGCAGCGCGAGCAGTTCTTGCGCGTCCTTGACCGACAGCGCGGCCTTGGTCGTTTCGGCGGCTTCGCCCAGCGCGGTCTTCGCGACTTGCAGGTTCAGCTCGACGAGCTTCTCGACGCCTTCGAAGGCCTTGTTGGTCAGGCCGAAGAGCACTTCGATGTTGGACTTGTGGGCGGCGACGATTTGTTCAGCGGTCAGCATGGTGATGTTTCTCCGGATCGTTGAGGGGAGCGAGAGGCGGGAACTACTACTGCGGGGGAGCTTGCAGGCTGCTGAAATTGCTGCACTGCAACATGGCTCGAATTGTATAGGCCTGTCACGACATTTCAAGCTGTTTTTGTTGCGACGCAGCAATCTAGGTGACCAAACCTAGCGGGGCTCAGCGGCGTGAGGCGGGCGACCGCTCGTATAGCCATGCAGCGAGCAATGGAACAATCGGGGCACATGACCTCCCCAGACCTCGTTCCCGGAGCCGCCGCCCGCCCGACGGCCCGGCCGCGCAGCGCCTACCGGCGCTTCATGTCGCTGACGACGCGCTGGATGGACAACGACGCCTACGGCCACTTGAACAACGTCGTCTACTACAGCTTGTTCGACACGGTCGTGAACCGCACGCTGATCGAGGCCGGGGCGCTCGACATCGAACGCAGCCAGGTGATCGGCCTGGTCGTCGAGACGCATTGCAACTACTTCGCGCCGCTCGCGTTCCCGCAGACGGTCGAGGCCGGACTTCGCGTCGCGACGATAGGCTCGTCCAGCGTGCGCTACGAGATCGGCCTGTTCGGCGAAGGCGCCCAGACCGCCGCCGCGTGCGGGCACTTCGTGCATGTCTATGTCGACCGTGTGACGCGCCGTCCGGTCGCATTGCCCGATCCGCTCAAAACCACTTTGCAAGGATTGCTGTGACCGCTTCGTCGTCCGCTCCCAGCCCCGAACAGATCGCGCTGGTCGATGCCGCCATCACCACGCGCCGCTCGCTGCGCGCGTTCCTGCCGACGCCGGTGCCGCGCGCGACGATCGAGGAGATCCTCGCGGTGGCGTCGCGCGCGCCGTCGGGCACCAACACGCAGCCGTGGAGGGTCTACGTGCTGACCGGCGAGGCGAAGACCGAGCTGTCGCGCCGCGTCCGCGCCGCGTACGACGACCCGGTCGAACGCGCGAAGCACACCGAGGAATACGCCTACTACCCGACCGAATGGGTCGCGCCGTTCATCGACCGGCGGCGCAAGGTCGGCTGGGACCTGTACGGTCTGCTCGGCATTGCGAAGACCGACAAGGCGCGCATGCACGAGCAGCACGGCCGCAACTACGAGTTCTTCGACGCACCGGTCGGGCTGATGTTCACGATCGATCGCGTGATGCGGCAGGGGAGCTGGCTGGACTACGGGATGTTCCTCGAAGCCGTCATGGTCGCGGCACGCGCCCGCGGGCTCGACACCTGCCCGCAGGCCGCGTTCACGCAGTTCCATCGCATCATCACCGACTACCTCGAGGCGCCGCCGAACGAGCAGCTCGTGTGCGGCATGTCGCTCGGTCATGCCGATCCGGACGCGGTCGAGAACACGCTGATCACCGAGCGCGAGCCGGTGTCCGCTTTCGCGCACTTTCTCGAGTGAGCGCCGCGGCGGCGTCGAGCGCGGCGGCCACGCCATCGCTGGCCGGCGTGCCGGTCGACTTCGTGCTGTTCGCGCTGACGCTGGCCGGTGTCGCGCTGTTCCATCGCCACACGCTGCGCGTCGCGGTGGCCGGGCTGGTCGCGATCACGCTGTACAAGCTCGCGTTCGGCACGTTCCGCGGCGTGCCGGGGCCGGACGGGCTGCTCGCGCTGCTGGGCCAGGAGTGGGTCACGCTCGCGAACCTGTTCGGGCTGCTGCTCGGCTTCGCGCTGCTGTCCAGGCACTTCGAGGAAAGCCGGCTGCCCGCGCTGCTGCCGCGTTATCTGCCCGACGACTGGAAGGGCGGCTTCGCGATGCTGGTGCTGGTGTTCGTGCTGTCGAGCTTCCTCGACAACATCGCCGCCGCGATGATAGGGGGGACCATGGCGACGGTGCTGTTCAAGGGCCGGCTGCACGTGGGCTTCCTGGCCGCGATCGTCGCCGCATCGAACGCCGGCGGCTCGGGCAGCGTGGTCGGCGACACCACGACGACGATGATGTGGATCGCCGGCGTGCCGCCGTCGCAAGTGCTGGACGCGTACATCGCCGCGGTGCCGGCGCTGTTGTTCTTCGGCGTGGTCGCGGCGCGCCAGCAGCATGCGCTGCAGCCGATCACGAAAGATGCGCCGGCCGGCATCGAGCTCGATGCATGGCGCCTGGTGATCGTCGCGGCGATCCTCGTCGCCGCGATCGCGGCCAACATCTGGTTCAACCTGCGCCATCCCGAGCTGCTCCAGCAGGCGCCCGTGATCGGCATCGCGGTCTGGGTCGCGATCGTGCTGACCGGCTGGATCCGCCGGCCCGACTGGAGCTTGTTGCCCGGCGCGGCACGCGGCAGCGTGTTCCTGCTGTCGCTGGTGCTGTGCGCCGCGATGATGCCGGTCGAGCACCTGCCCGGGGCTTCGTGGCCGGTGGCGCTCGGGCTCGGCTTCGTCTCGGCGGTGTTCGACAACATCCCGCTGACCGCGCTCGCGCTGCACCAGGGCGGCTACGACTGGGGCTTCCTGGCGTATGCGGTCGGCTTCGGCGGCTCGATGATCTGGTTCGGCTCGTCGGCCGGCGTCGCGCTGGCCAGCATGTTCCCGCAAGCGCGTTCGGTGGGCGCCTGGGTCGTCGGGGGCTGGCATGTCGCGATCGGCTACCTGATCGGCTTCGCCTGTCTGCTGCTCGCCATCGGCTGGCATCCCGACCTGCCACACTGAACGACAACGAATGAAAGGAAGTTCCCGATGAAGAAGTCCGTGCTCGTCTGCCGCGCCGTGTTCCCCGACATCGTCGATCGCCTCCGCGAGCACTTCGACGTCGAGACCAACGAGGCCGATGTGGTCTGGAGCCGCGACGAGCTGATCGCCCATCTGCAAGGCAAGTCCGGGGCGTTCATCACCGGCACCCAGCCCATCGACGGCCCGCTGCTCGACCAGTGCCCGGGGCTGCGCGCGGTCTGCAGCATGGCGGTGGGCTACAACAACGTCGACCTGCCGGCCTGCACCGCGCGTGGCGTGCTGGTCAGCAACGCGCCCGATGTGCTGACCGAGACCACCGCCGACTTCGGCTTCGCGCTGATGATGGCCACCGCGCGCCGCATCGCCGAGAGCGAGCATTTCTTGCGCAGCGGTGCGTGGACGAAGTGGAGCGTCGATGCATTCGCCGGCAGCGACGTGCACGGCGCGACGCTGGGTATCCTCGGCATGGGCCGCATCGGGCAAGCGATCGCGCGGCGCGGCGCGAAGGGCTTCGGGATGCCGGTGATCTACCACAACCGCTCGCGGCTGGCGCCCGACATCGAAGCCGAGCTCGGCGCGCGCTACGTCGCGAAGGACGCGCTGCTGCGCGAGAGCGACCACCTCGTGATCGTCGTGCCGTACAGCGCCGAGTCGCATCACCTGGTCGGCGCGGCCGAGCTCGTGCTGATGAAGCCCACCGCGACGCTGACCAACATCGCCCGCGGCGGCATCGTCGACGACGCTGCGCTCGCACAGGCGCTGCGCGAAAGGCGCATCGCGGCGGCCGGGCTCGATGTGTTCGAGGGCGAGCCGTCGGTGCATCGCGGCCTGCTCGAAGTGCCCAACGTCGTGCTGACGCCGCACATCGCGAGCGCCAGCGTCCCGACGCGCCGCGCGATGGCGAACCTCGCGGTCGACAATCTGATCGCCGCGCTGGGACATGGGCCGGATGCCGGCCGGCCGCCGACGGCGCTGAATCCGCAAGTCCTCGGCCCTCGTTGAGGGGCGCACGCCAGCGCATCGCAAAGCTCAGGGTAAACACCCGCGGCTACGTAGGAGCCAACCGACAGGGTTGACCGGCGCCCCCCGATGGCCGCGGACCGGTTCACGGCCCACGATGCGGCATGGGCAGACCTCGCATCAAGGGGGCGACGCTCGTCGCCGTTCTCGGCCTCGGCATCGTGGCGGGGATCGGCATCGGCGAATGGCTGGGATGGCCGTTCCTGGCTGGAAC
>DATCSE010000077.1:0-2540 GCA_036568605.1 Burkholderiaceae bacterium
GGCCCCGACCGAGCCGACCTGGCTGGACGCGCCGATCTCTGCGGCGCCTTCAAGGTGCCGACGCTGCGCAACGTCGCGACGCGCCAGGCTTTCTTCCACAACGGCCGCTTCAAGTCGCTGAAGGACGTGGTCACGTTCTACGTGCAGCGCGACACCAATCCCGAGAAGTGGTACCCGCTGAACGCCGACGGCAGCGTCAAGAAATTCGACGACCTGCCGGTCGAGTACCACGCGAACGTCAACACGACCGAGGTGCCGTACAACCGCCAGCTCGGCGACGCGCCGGCGCTGAGCGATGCCGAGGTCGACGACGTGATCGCATTCCTGCAGACCCTGACCGACGGCTACCGCCGCTGAGCGCGCGGCCTGCCCGACCCAACCGACGACAACAAAGACTCCGGAGTCTCCGATGCCTCTCACGTTCCCGAACGCGCGCCTCACCCTGCTCGCGATCAGCATGGCCGCCGCCGCGGGCAGCTCTTCCGCCCAGACCGCGACCGAGGCCGAGCTCGCGCGCAAACTCGATCAGCTTGCCGCAGAGCTGGCGCAGGTGAAGGCGCAGCTCGCGCAGATGCAGAAGGAGCGTGCCGGGGCCGTGCCGGCACCGGTCGCCGCGGCATCGGCCCCCGCGTCGGCCGCAACGACCACCGCTGCTGCGCCGGCCGCAAGCCCGGCCGCCAGTCCGGCCGCTGCGGCCGAGCCCAGCCAACCGGCGACCGTGCTGAGCGCCTACGCCGAGCTCAACTACAACCGCCCGACCCGGGCGAGCGAAAACGCGCAGGCCGACATGCGCCGCTTCGTGCTTGGCTACCAGCATCGTTTCGACGCGAAGACCAAGGTCGTCACCGAGCTCGAGGTCGAGCACGGCGTGTCGTCGGCCGACGATCCGGGCGAGGTCGAGGTCGAGCAGGCCTACGTCGAGCGCCAGCTCACGCAGACCTGGGCGGCGCGTGCCGGCCTGTTCCTGATCCCGGCCGGCCTGTTGAACGAGAACCACGAGCCGACCGCGTACTACGGCGTCGAGCGCAACTTCGTCGAGACCGCGATCATCCCCAGCACCTGGCGCGAGGGCGGGCTGCAGTTCATCGGCAACTTCGACAACGGCCTGACCGCGCAGTTCGGCGTGACGACCAGCTTCGACCTGAACAAATGGGATGCGACCTCCACCGAAGGCCGCGAGTCCCCGCTCGGCTCCATCCACCAGGAGATGGCACTCGCGAAAGCGCGCGACCTCGCGGCGTTCGGCGCGCTGAACTGGCGCGGCGTGCCGGGGCTGCTGCTCGGCGGCTCCCTGTTCACCGGCAACGCGACCCACGCGCAAGCGACGACGCAGTCTCGCATCACGCTGTGGGACCTGCACGCGCGCTGGACGCCCGGCCGCTGGGACCTCTCCGGCGTCTACAGCCGCGGCACGATCTCGAACACCGACGTGCTGAACGCGCCGCTGGTCGGCAACACGACGCTGATTCCGAAGTCGTTCGACGGCTGGTACCTGCAGGGCGCGTACAAGGTCTGGTCCAGCGAGGATTACGCGCTGCTGCCGTTCCTGCGCTGGGAGCAGTACAACACCGCGCGCTCGTACGCCGACCTCGGCCCTGGGCTGACGCCGGAGGCCGGCCCCACCGAGCGCGTCATCACGCTGGGTGCGAACTTCCAGGTCACCCCGCAGGTGGTCCTGAAGGCTGACTACCAGCGCTTCCGCGAGAACAAGGACCTGAACCGCGTGAACCTCGGCCTGGGCTGGAGTTTCTGACGATGCGCCTGACGCTCGCGGCTGCGCTTGCGGCGGTGTCGGCCGCGGCGCCGGCGAGCGCGTTCGCGGTCGACTACCTGAGCGCCGAGCAGGCGGCGAAGTTGATGTTCCCCGACGCCGACGCGTTCGAAGCGCGCGACGTGGCGCTGGATGCGACGATGCTGCAGCAACTGGCCGCCCAAGGCGTCGCCGCACGATCGGCACGCTGGCCGGTGCGTGTCGCCAAGCATGGGGGCAGCACGCTGGGCTACGTCGTGACCGATGCGGTGATCGGCAAGGTCGAGCTGATCGACTATGCGGTCGGCATCGCGCTGGACGGCAGCGTCAAGCAGATCGAGATCCTGTCGTACCGCGAAAGCCACGGCTTCGAGGTGCGGCTGCCGGCATGGCGCAAGCAGTTCGTCGGCAAGGGCGCGGGTTCGGCGATCAAGGTCGGCGAAGACATCGCCAACATCAGCGGCGCGACGCTGAGCTGCACCCACGTGACCGATGGCGTGCGCCGCATCGTCGCGGTGGTCGCCGCAGCGCGGCGCAACGGGACGTTGGCGTGACGGTCCAGCCCGGGGCGGCGACGACCCGACGCGCCCGGCCGCTGCTGGGCACGCTGGTCGAGGTGGGCGTGTGCCGCGACCACCCCGGCGCGGCCGCCGAGGCTGCCTTCGGCGAGATCGCGCGGCTGCAGGCGCTGCTGTCGCGCTTCGACGCCGGCAGCGACATCGCACGCTTCAATGCGCTTCCGAGCGGCGCCAGCATCGCCGTCGACATCGCGACGCGCGAGGTCCTCGCC
>DATCSE010000078.1:0-4155 GCA_036568605.1 Burkholderiaceae bacterium
ACTCAGCAGATTCTGGTATAGTCGCGGGCTTTTCCGATTTTGCCTCCGGAAAACCATCTCGAACGCGAGCGCAAGAGGCCGCCAGCCCCAGAAGCGGTACCGAGCGCGATGCGATGTGAGGCAAGCTTCATCAACTAGCGAATCCCCATGAAAACCTTCAGCGCAAAAGCAGCCGAGGTGACGCATGAGTGGTTTGTGATTGACGCAACCGACAAGGTGCTCGGACGTGTCGCCAGCGAAGTGGCACTCCGTTTGCGCGGCAAGCACAAGGCCATCTACACGCCTCACGTCGACACCGGCGACTTCATCGTCGTCGTCAACGCCGACAAGATCCGCGTTACCGGCAACAAGGCCAACGACAAGGTGTACTACCGCCATTCCGGCTTCCCGGGTGGCATCTACGGCACCAAGTTCAAGGACATGCAGGCGAAGCACCCGGGCCGTGCGCTCGAGAAGGCCGTCAAGGGCATGCTTCCGAAGGGCCCGTTGGGCTACGCGATGGTCAAGAAGCTGAAGGTGTATGCCGGTGCCACGCATCCGCACACCGCCCAGCAGCCCAAGGCGCTGGAAATCTAAGGAGCGGTGATGATCGGAAATTGGAACTACGGCACCGGCCGCCGCAAGTCGTCTGTCGCGCGTGTCTTCATCAAGAAGGGCACGGGCCAGATCGTCGTCAACGGCAAGAACGTCGATCAGTATTTCGGCCGCCAGACCTCGATCATGGTCGTGCGCCAGCCGCTGGTGCTGACCGCGAATGACGCAGCGTTCGATGTCAAGGTCAATGTGCGCGGCGGCGGCGAGTCCGGCCAAGCCGGTGCGGTGCGCCTGGGCATCACCCGCGCACTGATCGACTACGACGCGGCGCTGAAGTCGCCGCTGAAGCAAGCCGGCTTCGTGACCCGCGATGCGCGCGAAGTGGAGCGCAAGAAGGTCGGTCTGCACGGCGCACGGCGTCGCAAGCAGTTCAGCAAGCGCTGATTCGTCACGGTTGCGGCGAGTCCGCTGCAACCAAGTGCAAGCGCCATGCAAAGGCCGCCTTCGGGCGGCCTTCGTGTTTCTACAATCCCCGCTCCTCTTGCTTCAACAACTACACCCACTGGGTCGACCATGCGCTGGAAGTTGCTGCGTCGCCGCTTGTCGATCAGCTCGCCGCGGGTGATCGTTCGGCGGCATCTGCCATGGCCGCTGCGCTGGGCGGTGTGGGCGCTGATGCTGGGCTTTTCGGCAGCGCTTGCGCTGTGGGCCTTCGAGTTCGGCAGGGACATCGCCGGGCTGGACCGCAACGCGAAGGAAGAGTTGGCGAAGCTGCGCCTCGAGGTCGACCAACTGCGCGGCGAGCGCGAAAAGGCAATCTCGATCGCGAACACCGCCGAAAGCCTGCTGAAGACCGAGAAGACCGTGCAGGACAAGCTCGCGCAGCAGCTCAAAGCTGCCGAAGCGGAGAACCTCGCATTGCGCAACGACCTGGGCTTCTTCGAGCGGCTGCTGCCGGTCGCCCGTGGCGAGGGCGTTTCGATCCGCAGCCTGCAGGCCGAGGCGCCGATGGCCGGCCAGGTGCGCTACCAGTTGCTCGTGATGCAGCCCGGCGGCAAGAACCTGCCAACCTTCAACGGCCGCTACGACGTGACATTGAGCGGCACCCTGGACGGCAAAGCGTGGACTTTTTCACCTCCGGCTGGTGGTCAGCCGTTGCAATTGAAACAGTACCTAAGACTTGACGGACTGCTCGAACACGAGCAGGGGGCCGTGGTAAAAAGCGTCTCCGTCAGGGTCATGGACATGTCGGGCGCCGTCAAGGCCAGCCTGACGGCCAAGCTGGGACAGCCGGCCACCGGCTGAACGCGCGGGCACTCAAGCCGCCCGGCATCGTTGGGGGATCTTCAGATCATGTTCAGCAAGAAAAAGCAGCCGCCGATCCGCACGTTGATCGGCGAGGGCACACAGATCCAGGGTGAGCTACGCTTCACCGATGGGCTGCGCATCGACGGTGAGGTGCAGGGCGATGTGGTGGCGGTCGGCGACGCGCCCAGCATCCTCGTGATCAGCGAGAAGGCCCGGGTGACCGGCCGGGTGCGCGGCGGCCACGTGATCGTCAACGGCCATGTGACCGGCCCGATCCAGTCCAGCGAGCTGCTGGAGCTGCAGCCGCAGGCACGAATCGTCGGCGACGTGCGTTACGAAGTGCTCGAAATGCACCAGGGCGCGACGATAGACGGCGAGCTCCGGCCGCTGACCGCCGAGGAAAAGCCATCACTGAAGCTGGCGGCATCGAATCTCGGATAATGCAGGCATCACCGGCGTTTCGCCGAAGGAGCTTTTGCCCATGAGTGCCGTTGCAGCAGACAACCACCTCCAAGCGCTCGTCCCGAACGACGAACCGCCGGCGCCTATCGTCTTCACCGACAGCGCCGCGAACAAGGTCAAGGAACTGGTCGACGAGGAAGGCAACCCCGACCTCAAGCTGCGCGTCTTCGTGCAAGGCGGCGGCTGCTCGGGCTTCCAGTACGGCTTCACGTTCGACGAGATCATCAACGACGACGACACGCAGATGACGAAGAACGGCGTCACGCTGCTGATCGACGCGATGAGCTTGCAGTACCTGGTCGGTGCCGAGATCGACTACAAGGACGATCTGCAGGGCGCGCAGTTCGTGATCAAGAACCCGAACGCGACGACCACCTGCGGCTGCGGGTCGAGCTTCTCGGTCTGAGCGATCCGATACCGCGCGTCATGCAAAGCAAAGCCGCCTTCGGGCGGCTTTTTGCTGCATGTCGGGCGGTCCGGCCTGCGGATCAGCGCGGGTAGAGCGCGCCCAGCACGCGCGCCCCGCGTGCGCCTGTGATAGACGCCATGTCCAGCGCCTCGCGTGTCACGTGCGCCCGCGCGAGCCACGCGAACGCGCAGCTCTCGACCTGCATCGGCGGCAGCCCGCGCTCGTCGCTGCGCAGCACCCGAACGCTGGGCACGCGCGCCGCGATCCGGCGCAGCAAGTGCGCGTTGAACGCGCCGCCGCCGCAGACCAGCAGCTCCGCCGAATCGGCCGCATAGCGCAGCAGGTCGTTCGCGCACGCGGCGGCGGTGAACTCGGCAAGCGTCGCCTGCACGTCCTCCGGCTGGGCCGGCGACCGCGTGGCACGCAGGCGCGCTGCCAGCCATTCGGGATTGAACAGGTCGCGCCCCGTGCTCTTCGGCGGTACGACCGCGAAATACGGGTCGGCGAGCAGTTCGCTCAGCAAAGGTTCGATCACGCGGCCCGACGCGGCCCACGCGCCGGCGTCGTCGTACGGCCGGCCGGTATGGCGCTGGCACCAATGGTCCATCAGCGCATTGCCGGGGCCGCAGTCGAAGCCCAGCGTGGGCTGGCCGGGCCGCAACACGGTCAGGTTGCTGATGCCGCCCAGGTTCAGCACGCCGCGGGCCCCGTGCTCGCTGCCGAACAACACGCGATGGAACGCCGGTGCCAGCGGCGCGCCCTGGCCACCGGCCGCGACATCGCGGCTGCGGAAGTCGCAGACGACGTCGATGCCGGTGAGCTCGGCCAGCAACGCCGGCTGGTTCAGCTGCAGCGTGAAGCCGATGCCGTCGAGCTCCCGCGGGCGATGCCGCACGGTCTGGCCGTGCGCGCCGATTGCGACGATCGCGCCGCTCGACAGCCCCGCCGTCGCCAGCAGCTCGGCGACCGCCGCGGCGTAGCGCTGCGCCAGCGCGTTCGCGGCCAATGCCGCGCGCTGCAGTTCGTTCGTGCCGGCCGGGCTGTTCAACGCGAGCAGCTCGGCGGCGAGCGCCGCGTCGAACGGCACGTGCGCATGCGCGAGCACGCGCAGCGGCTGTCCGTCGTGTGGCGCAAAGTCGGCGATCACGCCGTCCACGCCGTCCATCGACGTGCCGGACATCAGCCCGATGTAAAGCTCGCTCATCGGCACCGATTGTGCCCGGCGAGCCGATTCGCTACTCGCCGTAGGCGCTGGACCCGCCCAGCGTGTTGGCGACCGCGAGCTGGCTCTTCATGCTCTGCGCGAGCTGCGCGAACTGAGCCTTCGCCGCCGGCGACAGCGTCACGGCCTCCGAGGCCTTGGCCATCAGCATCGGGTTCTGCTGCACGCCGTTTTGCTTGACCTCGAAGTGCAGGTGCGGCCCGGTCGCCCAGCCGGTAGC
>DATCSE010000079.1:0-4994 GCA_036568605.1 Burkholderiaceae bacterium
GCACGCGCTCGACCTCGGCCGGGTAGGTCGCCCCGACGACGAGACCGAGCTGCCCGCCGCGGTTCCACGAGCTGCTCGCGAGCCGGGCGATGCGTTCGTACAGCAACTCGCCGCCGTCCAGCCGCTGCCCCTGCAGGTCGGCGCCGCCTTCGTTCGAGGTGCGGCACAGCAGGATCGCGCCCTTGCCTTCGTAGGCCAGGTACGGCGCGATCGAATCGAAGCCCATGAACGGCGACAGCGTCACCGCGTCGGCGCGGTAGCGCTCGAACACCTCGCGCGCGTACTGCTCGGCGGTGCTGCCGATGTCGCCGCGCTTCGCATCGAGGATCACCGGCACGTGCGGCGCGTGCTCGTGCAGGTAGGCGATCAGCTGCTCGAGCTGCGCTTCCGCGCGGTGCGCGGCGAAGTAGGCGATCTGCGGCTTGTACGCGATCACCAGGTCTTTCGTCGCATCGACGATCGCGCGGCAGAAATCGAAGATGCGTGCCGCGTCGCCGCGCCACGGCGTGGGGAAGCGCGCCGGATCGGGGTCGAGCCCGATGCACAGCATCGAGTCATGCTCGCGCTCGGCGCGTGCGAGCTGTTCGATGAAGGTCGTGGTCGTCATCTCTTGGCCATGCGGCGGGCCAGCGGCTCGGCCAGCCCGGTGTAGCGCTCGGGCGTCAGCGCGAGCAGCCGTTCGCGCTCGGCGGCCGGGATCTCCAGCGATTCGATGAACGTGCGGATCGCCTCGCGCGTGATGGTCTTGCCGCGCGTCAGTTCCTTCAGCCGCTCGTACGGATTCGGCAGCGCATAGCGCCGCATCACGGTCTGGATCGGCTCGGCCAGCACTTCCCACGCGTCGTCCAGGTCGGCGGCGAGCGCTTCGCGGTTCACGTCCAGCTTCGAGAGGCCGCGCAGCAGCGAATCGTGGCCCAGCACCGCGTAGCCGAGCGCGACGCCCATGTTGCGCAGCACCGTGCTGTCGGTCAGGTCGCGCTGCCAGCGCGAAACCGGCAGCTTCTGCGCGAGGTGCGTCAGCAGCGCGTTCGCGAGGCCGTAGTTGCCCTCGGCATTCTCGAAATCGATCGGGTTGACCTTGTGCGGCATCGTCGACGAGCCGATCTCGCCTTCCTTCGTGCGCTGCTTGAAGTAGCCGAGGCTGACATACCCCCAGACGTCACGGGCCCAGTCGAGCAGGATCGTGTTGCAGCGCGTGACCGCGTCGAACAGCTCGGCCATCGCGTCGTGCGGCTCGATCTGGATCGTGTACGGGTTGAACGTCAAGCCGAGCTGGTTCTCGACCACACCGCGCGCGAACGCCTCCCAGTCGAACGCCGGATACGCCGCGAGGTGCGCGTTGTAGTTGCCGACCGCGCCGTTCATCTTCGCGAGCAGCTTCACGTCGGCGATCGCCTGGCGCGCGCGCGCCAGGCGCGCGACGACGTTCGCGATCTCCTTGCCGACCGTCGTCGGGCTCGCGGTCTGGCCATGCGTGCGGCTCAGCATCGCGACATCGGCGAGCGCGCCGGCCATCTCGCGCAGCGTCTCGATGATGCGGTCGATCGCCGGCAGCAGCACCTCGTCGCGCGCGCTGCGCAGCATCAGCCCGTGGCTGGTGTTGTTGATGTCTTCGCTGGTGCAGGCGAAGTGCACGAACTCGCCGGCCGCCTTCAGCTCGGGGTTCGAATCGAAGCGGCTCTTCAGCCAGTACTCGACTGCCTTGACGTCGTGGTTGGTGGTGCGCTCGATGTCCTTGATCGCCTGCGCGTCGGCTTCCGAAAATCGCGCGACCAGCCCGCGCAACAGCCCGCGTGCGGCTTCCGACAGCGGCTTGAACTCGGTGAAGCCGGCGTCCGACAGCGCGATGAACCACTCGATCTCGACCTGCACGCGGCGGTGCATCAGCCCGAATTCGGAGAGCAGCGGGCGCAGTCCCGCGACTTTGGTGGCGTAACGGCCGTCGAGCGGCGAGAGGGCGGACAGGGTCGAGAACGGCATGTCCGAATTGTAGGAGCCGCGCACGGGTGGTGGCTCCGCCGGCCAGCGCACGGCCGCTCCGAAGCGGCCGGCGACCCCGCTTGGCGGCTGGCGGCGGTACGCCGACGCCGGGTGCCCCTTTCTTAGCCCTTGAAGGGGTTCGCGGTCGCGAACCACAGCCCGATGCCGGTCGCGATGATGAATGCGCCGTCGAGCACGCCGACCAGCAGGAAGACCTTGGTCTGCAGCGATTCCATCAGCTCGGGCTGGCGCGCCGCCGACTCGAGGTACTTCGAGCCGAGCACGCCGATGCCCAGGCACGAGCCGATCGCGCCGAAGCCGATCATGTGGCCCACGGCGAGGGGGAGGAGGTCGAGGCCGTTCATCGTCAGGTCCTTTCTGGAGTTGGGATTCGTGCCGCGTCGACGACATCGTGCGGCGAACGCGGTGCCGCGGCCATGACCTCGGAGGTCAAGCCATAGGCGCAATCCCCAACAGCGTGTTGTGGGCGGCGCGCGACGCTTTCCGGCCGGCCGCACGGAGCCCCGCCGCTAAAATCGCCCCGGACAGGGACCGGCACACCACACAGATCACCAATGAAACTGATCGGCTCGTTGAGCAGCCCCTACGTGCGCAAGGTGCGCGTCGTGATGGCCGAAAAGAAGCTCGACTACCAGTTCGAGCTCGAAGACGTCTGGGCACGCGACGACATCCTCGCGACGAACCCGCTCGGCAAGGTGCCGGTGCTGGTGCTCGAAGGCGGCGAGGCGGTGTTCGACTCGCGCGTGATCGTCGATTACCTGGACACGCGTTCGCCGGTCAGCCGGCTCATCCCCGACGGCAGCCGCGAGCGCACCGAGGTGCGCACCTGGGAGGCGCTGGCCGACGGCATGACCGATGCGGCGATCCTGGCGCGCCTCGAGAACACCTGGGCCGGCCGCAGCGCCGAGCAGCGCAGCGCCGCGTGGGCCGAACGGCAGATGCGGAAGATCGACGCGTCGCTCGCCGCGATGAGCAAGGGCCTGGGCGACAAGCCGTGGTGCGCGGGCATCCACATCTCGCTGGCCGACATCGCGACCGGCTGCGCCCTCGGCTACCTCGATTTCCGCTTCCCGCAGATCGGCTGGCGCAGCCAGCACCTGAACCTCGCGAAGCTGGCCGACAAGCTGTTCGCGCGGCAGAGCTTCATCGACACGAAGCCGCCGCAGGGCTGACGCGCTTCGTCAGCGCCTGGGGCGCGGCGCGGGCTTGTCGTCCGTCTCGTCGGCGCCCAGCTCGAGCTGGCTGTACAGCCCGCGCACCTGCACGCCCAGCGCCCCCGGTGTCGTGTTCAGGCCCTGGGCGATGTCGTCCAGCCCGTAGCCGGTGCTGACCCACTGCAGCAGCCGCCTGTCCTCCTCGGCGATAGGCGCGCGGCCGGCCGCCTCCTGCCGCGCGAAATGCACCTGCAGGCGGCGCGCGATCTCGGGTGCCATCATCGAGCGGCCGCTCAGCACTTGCTCGAACACGCCGATCAGCGGCAGCGGGCCGTGGGTGGCGATCGCGTAGCCGTCGGCGCCGCGCCGCAGCGCATCCAGCAGTTCGGGGTCGTGCACCGCGCGGGCGATCACGACGATGCGCGGCCGCGGCCGGTGGCAGCGGAAGTAGTGGAACCACGGGGCGAACGGCCCGTCCGATACCCGCAGGTCGACGGCGACGAGGTCCGGCACGCGCCGGCGCATGAACTCGCGCCCCTCGGCCAGCGTGCGCACCGCGCCGGCCATCACCAGGCTGGTGTCGCTTTCGGTGGTGACGATCGCGCGGCAGATGCAGTCGCTGACGATTGCATCGGAGTGGATCAACAGGACGCTGGCCATCGGCTCGGGCTCATCGGCAATGAACGAGGCCGCATTGTTTTGGCCGCGCCAGCGGGCCCGCATCCCCGCGAGCCGGGTCGGCCCATTGCCGACCGCGCGTGTCAGGCAAATCACTACATGGGCTGCAAACCCTTGAACGACGCGGCTTGCGCGAGGGGCCAGTACGTACGAAACACTTGTTGAGAAAGTTCCCCGCGCAGCAGTTCACCAGGTTTAACAAATGGCAGCAGGCTGTCGAGCAGCTTCACGCTCTGCTCGGCGCTGCGCCGCACGATGTGCGCGGCGGTGATCTGGTTCGGGTGGTCGAGGCCGGCGGCCTGGACCAGCTCCTTCAACGCGATCAGCGTGCTCTGGTGGAAGTGGTAGACGCGCTCGGCCTTGGTCGGCACGACCAGCGCGCGCGCACGCTGCGGATCCTGCGTGGTCACGCCGGTCGGGCACTTGCCGGTGTGGCAGCTCTGCGCCTGGATGCAGCCCAGCGCGAACATGAAGCCGCGCGCCGAGTTGCACCAGTCGGCGCCCAGCGCGAGCATGCGCGCGATGTCGAACGCGCTGACGACCTTGCCGGCGCAGCCGATCCGCACCTTGTCGCGCAGGTTCAGCCCGACCAGCGTGTTGTGCACCAGGCGCAGCCCTTCCTGCAGCGGCGCGCCGACGTGGTCGGTGAACTCCAGCGGTGCAGCGCCGGTGCCGCCCTCGGCGCCGTCGACGACGATGAAGTCCGGCGTGATCCCGGTCTCGAGCATCGCCTTCGCGATCCCGAACCACTCCCACGGGTGGCCGATGCACAGCTTGAAGCCGGTGGGCTTGCCACCCGAGAGGTTCCGCAGGCGCTCGATGAACTGCATCATCTCGATCGGCGTCGAGAATGCACTGTGGCTCGCCGGCGAGACGCAGTCGACCCACACCGGCACGCCGCGCGCCGCGGCGATTTCCGGCGTGACCTTGGGCCCGGGCAGCACGCCGCCGTGGCCCGGCTTCGCGCCCTGGCTCAGCTTGAGCTCGATCATCCGGACCTGCGGCTGCGTCGCGTTCGCGACGAAGCGCTCTTCGCTGAACGAGCCGTCGTCGTGGCGGCAGCCGAAGTAACCCGAGCCGATCTCCCAGATCAGGTCGCCGCCGTGCTCGCGGTGGTATTTGCTGATCGAGCCTTCGCCGGTGTCGTGCGCGAAGTTGCCG
>DATCSE010000080.1:0-18885 GCA_036568605.1 Burkholderiaceae bacterium
CTGGGTCAACGTGGTCCAGCGCGGCTTCACGCTCGACACCGACGGCGTCTCCTGGATCGGGGAAAACTCGATCCACTGGGCGAGCAGCATCGAGTTCGACCCGTTCGATACGAAGTCGGCGTGGGTGACCTCGGGTAACGGCGTCTACCGCACCAAGAACATCGATACGACGCCGGCCACCTGGTCCTTTGCCGTGCGCGGGCTGGAGGAGACGGTGCCGCTCGGGCTGGTGAGCGTGCCCGGCGGGCCGCTGATCACGACCATCGGCGACTACGGCGGATTCCGCCACACCGACATCGACGCCTACGCGCCCGTGCAGACGCCCCGCCTGACCTCGACGCCCGGCCTGGCGGTGGCGCCGGCGAAGACCTCGGTGGTCGTGCGCGCCGGCGCCAACAAGATCTTCCGCTCGGCCGACACCGGCCTCACCTGGACGCAGGTGCCGGCGCAGACGACGACCAACCTGGTCGCGCTCTCGGCCGACGGGAGCACGCTGCTGCACACCACGACCCTGGCCGACAACTCGAGCGTGACCTATCGCTCCACCGACTTCACCAACGCCACGCCGACGTGGACGACGGTGGCCGGGCTCAGCGGCAGCCCGGCGCGGCCGACCGCCGACCCGCTGAAGGCGAACAAGTTCTACGGCTACGACAGCGGCAATGGCAGGCTGCTCGTCAGCACCGACGGCGGCGCGAGCTTCAGCGCGGCGGCGACGCTGCCAGCCGGTGGCTCGACGCTGATCCGCACGGCACCCGATCGCGAGGGCGATGTGTGGGTCCCGCTGAACGGCAACGGCCTGACGCGCTCGACCAACTCCGGCGCCAGCTTCAGCAAGATCGCGAACGTGACGTCGTGCAGCGCCGTGGGCTTCGGCAAGGCGATGAACGGTGCGAGCTACCCGACCGTGTTCATCTGGGGCGCGGTCTCGGGCAGCAGCGCACGCGGCCTGTACCGCTCGACCGACACAGGCGCGAACTGGACGCGCATCAACGACGACGCGCACCAGTTCGGCGGCACGGGCAACGGCCAGTTCGTGCTCGGTGACATGAACACCGAAGGCCTGGTCTACATGAGCACCGTCGGCCGCGGGATCGTGTACGGCGCGGTCTCGCCCTGAAGGTTTCCATGGGCATTGCCGTCATCGCTCACGACCCTGTTCTGGGCCGGACGAAACACGTGCCCTTGCGAAAGGCCGGAACGAGCCTGAGCTGCGCTCAGGCCGCCGTGCCGACACCTTGCGGTCGCGCGAACATGCCGAGAAAGCGCGTGGCGAACGCTTCGTCGCCTTCCACGGTAGCGTTGCCGGCGCGCCTTGCATGGGCCAGCGTCTCGCGACCGAAGACGAGGCGCCGCAAGCAGGGCGAATCCGTGGTGATCGCCGCGTCGAACGCTTTCCCCGCACCCCGCTCGATGAGCAAGCCGCGCCGATCAACCGAGACCTGAACTGCGTCCGTTCCGAAGCGCAGTTCGATTCGCCCCTTGTCGCCCGCGCACAGCGCCGGGTCGAAGGTGGTCTTCAGGGCGATCAGAAGGGCGTCGACGCTCAGGTCGCGCTCCGACGTGATGGCCCGCCGGCTGCCCCAGCGCGCGAGCGACAGCAGCACAGGCTCCAGCGAGCGCCCCCAGGCCGTCAGCTCGTAGACCGACACGCCCGCGGGCTGTGGCAGCACGCGCCGCTGCAGTACGCCGCAGCCCTCCAGCTCGCGCAGGCGCTGCGACAACACGTTGGGGCTGGCGGTGGGCAGCCCGGCGCGCAGGTCAGTGAAGCGCTTCGGGCCGAGCAGCAGTTCGCGTACCACCAGCAGCGCCCAGCGCTCGCCGATGCTGTCGAGTGCGCGGGCAATGCCGCAGGGATCGTCATAACTTCGCTGGGTCGACATGACTTCATTGTGAAGTTCTGATGTAGGATCTGCAAGTCCTAAAGTAGGACTAAACAACCCACCGACACGGAAAGGCGATTTGATGAGCAAGCTGGTCGTGTTCAACAGCATCTCGCTGGACGGTTACTTCACCGACGCGCAGGGCGACATGGGTTGGGCCCATCGCTCCGACCCCGAATGGGACGAGTTCATTGGCGGCAACGCGCGGCAAGGCGCCACGCTGCTGTTCGGACGCGTGACGTACGAGCAGATGGCGTCGTTCTGGCCCACGCCGGCGGCGCTGCAGATGGCACCCGACGTGGCCCGCGGCATGAACGAGGCGCCGAAGGTGGTGTTCTCGCGCAGCCTGAGGCGGGCCGCGTGGTCCAACACCCGCGTGGTGAACGCTGCCATGCCGGAGTCGGTTCGCGCGCTGAAGCGCGACAAGCGCAGTGACCTCGTGGTTCTGGGCAGCGGGAACGTGGTGTCGCAACTGGCCGAGGAAGGACTGGTCGACGCCTACCAGATGGTGCTGGTGCCGGTCGTGCTGGGAGCCGGCAGGACCTTGTTCGAAGGCGTGCGCCAGCGCTTCGACCTGCAGCTCGTGCGAAGCCAGCCGTTCCGCAATGGCAATGTCGTGCTGTGGTACGAGCGGAGGCCGGCGTGAGCAGGCTCATCCTGCAGATGCAAATGTCGGCCGACGGAAGGATGTCGGCTGATGCCGATATCGACTGGCTGCTCTGGAACTGGGCCGGCCCGTGCCCCTGGGACGAACGCCTGAAGCGAGACTTCAACGCCGTTTTCGATGGGATCGCAACCATCCTGCTCAGTCGGCCGATGGCCGAGGAAGGCTACATCGACCACTGGGGACGCGTCGCCCGCGCGCACGCCAAGGACCCGCACTACGCCTTTGCGCACAAGATCGTCCAGGCCCGCAAGGTCGTGCTCAGCGACAAGCTGGCGGCATCGCGCTGGGATCGAACAGTGCTCGCCCGCCGAGGCTTGACGGATGAAGTGAGCTCACTCAAGGACCGTGGGGGTGGCGACATCATCTGCTTCGGCGGCGTCGGATTCGCATCCGCGCTCGTCGCGGCGCACCTCGTCGACGAGTTCCAGCTGTTCATCAACCCTGTCGCGGTGGGCGCCGGCCGTTCCATTTTCGGCGCGCGGCCTGGCGGTGTGCCGCTGCGGCTGTTGCAGTCGACGGCGTACGACTGCGGCATGGTGGTCTGTCGTTATGCGCCTGCGGCGACGGCGGCGCTCTCGCCGTGAGCGGCCGCCAGCCCAAGCCCTGTCACAGCCCCGGCGGCCGTGCCATCTTGCATTCCGTGCCCTGAGCGAGCTCGTTGCCGGTGTAGGTGGCGTCGGTGCGGAAGCCGTAGCCGGTGCCTTCCCAGCCGGTCTTCACGGTCTTGCCGTCCACCGGCGCAATCGTGTTGACCACCTGCGGCAGCAGCAGCTGGTGGTCCTCGGCCCTCATGCGCACCGGGCCCACGACGCTGTCGTAGCGCAGGTCCTCCAGCGCTCGGGCCACCTTCGCCGCGTCGGCCGAGCCGGCCTTGTCGACGGCGGCGGCGAAGATGCGCGGCGTCATCTCGATGCGAGGGCTCAGGAACTCGCTGCCCGTCTTCGCCTTGTAAGCCTTGGCCAACGCGTCGGCCTTGGGGACGTCCTGCTGGCCGGGGTGCCATTCGCCGACCCAGGTCAGCTGGCCGATCTTCGACTGCGACACCGTCACGACGGTCCCGGGCGTCGCGCCGGCGCTGTGGTTGTAGTAGCGCAGGTTCACGCCGGCATCGCCGGCGGCGCGCAGCAGCAGCGTCAGGTCCTGGCCCCAGTTGCCGGTGATCACCGAGTCGGCGCCCGCGGCCTTGATCTTCTGCACATACGGCATGAAGTCCTTCACGCGACCGATCGGGAACAGCTCCTCGCCGACGAACTTGACGTCCGGCCGCGCCAGCCCGACCAGCTCGCGGCCGTAGCGCGCCCATTGGCGCCCGTGCGCATAGTCCTGGTTGAACAGGTACACGTTCGTCACCTGCGCATCGCGCTTGATCGTGTTGGCGATGGCCTTCATCTTCATCGCCGTGTTGGCCTCGAACTGGAAGTGCCAGAAGCTGCAGTTCTTGCCGGTCAGGTCGGGGTCGATCGACGAGTGGTTCAACACCAGCACCGCCTTGTCGGGGTTGCGCTCGTTGTGGCGGGCCGCCGCCTGCACCAGCGCGCCGACCACCGACGAGCCGGAGCCGCCGGTGACGATCGCGCGCGCGCCCTGGTCGATGGCCGACTGCAAGGCGCCCTGGCTCTCCGTCACCGACAGCTTGCTGTCGAACTGCAGCAGCTCCAGCTTCGCGGTTCCCTTGAGGACGCCGCCCTTGGCGTTGATGTCCTGCACGGCGTACTGGATGTTGCTCAGCATCAGCTGGCCGATGTTGGCGAACGGCCCCGACAGCGGATCGATGTACGCGATCTTCACGACAGCGGGCTCGGCGTGAGCGGCGCCGCAGGCGAGGGCGGCGGCGAGCGCCACCGGAGCGAAAGGCATCTTCATGGGCGATCTCCTGTCCGGGGATGTGGCGTGGCGCGAATCGCGGCGTTCAGCGGCGCCGCTTCTTGCGCAGCCCGATCACGCGCCACGCGAGCTGCGACAGCTCCTCCACCACTTCGTCGGGTGTCAGCCGCCCGTCCGGGCGGTACCAGCTGTACATGAAGCCCGCGATGCTGCAGGCCGCGAGCGCGGTGACCTTGGTGTCGTTGAAGTCGAGCATGCCGTCGCGCCGGGCTTCCTCGAGCAGCGCGCACATGCGGTCGTAGAAGTGGTGCGCGAGCTTCAGCTGCGCCGCGCGCAGCGTCGGTCCGATCGCCTGCGGCTCGCGGTACGCGAAGAAAGCGGCGGGGTGGTGCTGCACGCAGACGCGGATCAGCGTCTCGATCGCCGCGGCGACCTTCTCGTGCGCCGGCCGCGGGTCGTCCGGCGGCAGGTCCAGCGCGGTGAAGCATTCCACCGTGGGCCGCCACGACAGCAGCTCGAAGATCTCCTGCTTGTTGTGGAAGTAGTAGTACACGTAGGGCTTGGTCACGCCGAGCGCGCCGGCGATCTGCTCGATCGTCGTGTCGGCATAACCGCGCTCGTGGAAGAGCTGCTCGGCCACCCGCAGGATGCTCTCGCGCTTTTCATCGCTGCTGGCCGTGGGCGCGCGCTGGCGGCCTCGCGGTGCGGGGGCGGCGGCTCGGATCCTGGCGTGTCGCATCGGTGACGGACTGTGCTTGCTACCCGTGGGTAGCATTTATCTACCTGGCGGTATATTTCGACAAGCCAGGGCCCCGGAGATATCACCATGGTGACACCCGCCCGTCCGGACCAACCCTTGCACGAGTACTTGCGCCGCCACGCGCGCGAGCAGCCCGACAAGGCGGCCTATCTCTGGTATGGCGGCGCCGTGAGCTACGCCGAGCTCGACCGGGCGAGCGATGCGTTCGCCGCGAGGCTCGCGCAGCTCGGCGTGCGCAAGGGCGATCCGGTTGCGCTGTTCATGGGCAACTGCCCGCAATACGTGATGGCGCACTACGGCGTGCAGAAGCTCGGCGCCATCGTGTGCCCGTGCGGGCCGCTGTTCAAGGCGCACGAGCTCGAGTACCAGCTCGGCGACCTGCGCGCCCGCGTGATCGTCGCGGCCGCCAACCTCGTGCCGGTGATCGAGCAGGTGCGCGACAAGACCGCCGTCGAGCATGTGTTCAGCGTGCACTACGCCGACCTGCTGCCCGACGTGCCGGTCCTCGCGTTGCCGCCCGAGATGCTGGCCGAGAAGGCGCAGCCGCGCGTCACTCCGCCCGGCTGCGAGGACTTCCTCGGCGCCACCCGAAGCGGCGCGCCGGCACCCGCGGTCGAGCTCGACATGGACGACGTCGCGCTGATGACCTACACGTCGGGCACCACCGGCCTGCCGAAGGGCGCGATGCTGACCTACCGCAATGCGCTGTTCAAGAGCGCGGCCGCCGCCGACTGCAACGCCGTGCTGCGCGACGACGTGCTGCTCGCGATCGCGCCGCTGTACCACATCGCCGGCATGGTGTCGGGCATCAACGTGACGGTGCTCACCGGTGCGACCAGCGTGCTGCTGCAGCGCTTCGACCCGCTCGCCGCAGTGCAGGCCATCGAGCGGCACCGCGTGACGTGGTGGTACAGCATCGCGCCGATGAACGTCGCGGCGATGGAGGTACCGGGCGTGCGCGAGATGGACCTGTCGAGCCTGCGCATGAACACCGTGACGAGCTTCGGCATCACCTACACCGAGGCACTGGCGCGCCAGTGGCGCGAGTTCGCGCCGAACTGCAGTTCGTTCGAGGCCGCGTACGGCCTCAGCGAGACGCACACCGTCGACACCTACATGCCGGCGCAGGCGGTTCGCTGGGGCGCCCACGGCATCGCGATCCCGGGCAACGAGATCCGCATCCTGGACCCCGACACCGGCTTGGCCGTGGCGGCCGGCGAGCCGGGCGAGATCGTGCTGCGCAGCCCGGGCGTGTTCAAGGGCTACTGGAACAGCCCGGAGGCTACCGCGAAGACCTTGCGCAACGGCTGGGTCCACACCGGTGACATCGGCCGCATGGACGCCGACGGCTACCTGACGTTCACCGGCCGCATCAAGGAGATGATCAAGGTCTCGGGGTATCCGGTGTTCCCCGAGCAGGTGGAGTCCATCCTCGTGAAGCATCCGGCGATCGCGCAAGCCGCCGTGATCGGCGTGCCGGACCCGACCAAGGGCGAGGTGATCCGCGCCTTCATCGTGCGCCGGCCCGGCGCCGAGCTCGGCGCGGACGAGCTCATCGCCTGGTCGCGAGACAACATGGCGGCCTACAAGGCGCCGCGCGAAGTGCGCTTCATCGACGAGCTGCCGGCCACCGGCGCGGGCAAGGTGCTGCGGCGGCTGTTGCGCGATCGAGCGTAGCCATGCCGCTGCGCAAGATCCTGATCGCGAACCGGGGCGAAGTCGCGCTGCGCATCGCGCGCGCCGTGTCGGATCTCGGCCTGGACAGCGTCGCCGTGTACGCGAGCGACGACGCGCAGTCGCTGCACGTGCGTGCCGCCACCGAGTCGGCGGCGCTCGCCGGCATCGGGCCGGCCGCCTACCTGGACATCGCCGCGCTGCTGCGCACGGCTCGCGAGCGGGGCTGCGACGCCGTGCACCCCGGCTACGGATTCCTCAGCGAGCGTGCCGACTTTGCGCAGGCCTGCGCCGACGCCGGGCTCGTCTTCATCGGCCCGACCGTGGAGCAGCTCGCGCTGTTCGGCGACAAGGCGCGCGCCCGAGCCCTCGCACGCGACTGCGGCGTGCCGCTGCTGCCGGGCAGCACCGAGGCGGTGACGCTCGCGCAGGCGCAGGCCTTCTTCGAGGCCCAGGCCAGCGCCGGCATCATGATCAAGGCCATCGGCGGAGGCGGCGGGCGCGGCATGCGCGCAGTGGTGCACGCCGGCGATCTGCCCGAGGCCTATGCGCGCTGCGTCTCCGAAGCGAGAAGCGCCTTCGGCGTCGACAGCGTCTACGTCGAGCGGCTGATGCGGAACGCGCGGCATGTCGAAGTGCAGGCGATCGGCGATGGCGTGCAGGCGATGACGCTGGGCGAGCGCGAATGCTCGCTGCAGCGCCGCTTCCAGAAGCTGGTGGAGATCGCGCCGAGCCCGTCGCTTTCGGCCGCACTGAGAGAGCGCCTGACGCACGCCGCGCTCGCGATGGCCGAGGCGGTGCGGCTGCGCAGCCTCGCCACGTTCGAGTTCCTGGTCGACGAGCGGTCGCCGGACCTGCCGCTGGTCTTCATCGAGGCGAACGCGCGGCTGCAGGTCGAGCACACCATCACCGAAGCGGTGACGGGGCTCGATCTGGTGCAGCTGCAGATCGGCATCGCTGCCGGCGAGCGGCTCGCGAGCCTGGGCCTGGACCCGCAGCGGCCGCCGCAGCCGCAGGGTCACGCGATCCAGTGGCGCATCAATGCGGAGAGCCTCGATGCCGCGGGCCGCACGCGCCCGTCGCACGGCACGCTGGTGCGGCTCGACCTGCCGTCGGGCCCCGGCGTTCGCGTCGACACGCATGCGCAGGCCGGCAGCGCGCCGTCGCCGCACTACGACACGCTGCTGGCCAAGCTGGTGGTGCATGCGCCGGGGCCGTTCGCCGCGGCGTTGCGGCGCTCGCGGCGCGCGCTCGGCGAGTGCGGCATCGCCGGCCTGACGACGAACCTGCCGCTGCTGCGCGCAATCGCGGCGCGCCAGGAGTTCGAGCAGCAGGATGTGCACGTGGCGTACGTCGAGGCCCACTTGCACGAGCTGCTCGCAGCCGCCGAACGATACGCCGACGACACCCCGGCCGTGCCATCGGTGCAGGACATGTCGACGCCCGCGACCGAGCCCGACCTCCCCGAAGGCTGGGTCGCCGTGCGCGCGCCGATGACCGGCCGGCTCGTGCAGTTCGCCGTCGCCGAGGGTGCACTCGTGCCCGCGGGTGCGCAGCTGGCCGTGCTCGAGGCGATGAAGATGGAGCACCTGCTGCTGGCCGATGCGCCGGGCCGCGTGATGGCCTTGCATGCCGAGCCGGGCGACACAGTCGCCGAAGGCGAGGTCGTGCTGCTGCTGGCGCCGGCCGATGCCGAAGGCCTCGCTGCGCCGGCCGAAGCCGCGGCAGAGCAGGGCGCGATCCGGGCCGATCTGCAGCGCGTGATCGAGCGCCACGCGCTGACGCTGGACGCGGCACGGCCCGACGCCGTCGCCAAGCGCCATGCACTCGGCCTGCGCACCGCCCGGGAGAACATCGCCGATCTGTGCGACGACGGCAGCTTCAGCGAATACGGTGCGCTCGCGTACGCCGCTCAGCGCAGCCGCCGCAGTGTCGACGACCTGCAGCGCAACACGCCGGCCGACGGCATGGTGACCGGCATCGGCAGCATCAACGGCCAGCACGTCGGGCGCGAGCGCGCGCGTGCCGTCGTGATGGCGTACGACGCCACGGTGCTCGCAGGCACGCAGGGCTTTCGCAACCACGCGAAGACCGACCGCATGCTCGGCATCGCGCTGCAGAACAGGCTGCCCGTCGTGCTCTTCGCCGAGGGCGGCGGCGGCCGCCCGGGCGACACGGACATGCCCGTCGTCGCCGGCCTGCACGTCGGCACGTTCGCGAGCTTCGCGCGGCTGTCCGGGCGCGTGCCGGTGCTCGGCATCGTCGCCGGCCGCTGCTTCGCCGGCAACGCGGCCTTGGTCGGGTGCTGCGACGCGATCATTGCGACGCGTTCGTCGAACCTCGGCATGGGCGGGCCGGCGATGATCGAGGGCGGCGGCCTGGGGCGTTTCAAGCCGGAGGACATCGGTCCGGCTCACGTGCAGTCGGCCAACGGCGTGGTGGACGTGCTGGTCGACGACGAGGCGCAGGCGGTGGCGGGCGCGCGCCAGTACCTGTCGTACTTCCAGGGCACGCTGGCCGAGTGGCGATGCGCAGACCCGCACGCGCTTCGCCAGGCCGTTCCGGAGAACCGCTTGCGCGTCTACGACGTGCGCCGCGTGCTGCG
Organism: Burkholderiaceae bacterium; assembly: GCA_036568605.1. Lineage (GTDB taxonomy): Bacteria > Pseudomonadota > Gammaproteobacteria > Burkholderiales > Burkholderiaceae_C > DATCSE01. The sequence continues at coordinate 9,414 of DATCSE010000080.1, forward strand.
CGGGCTGGCCGACGCCGAGTCGCTGCTCGAACTGCGTGCCGCCTTCGGCGTGGGCATCGTGACGGCGCTGGCGCGCATCGAAGGGCGCCCTGTCGGCCTGCTCGCCAACAACCCGGCCCATCTGGGCGGCGCGATCGATGCCGACGCAGCCGACAAGGCCGCGCGCTTCATGCAGCTGTGCAACGCCCACGGGTTGCCTCTCGTGAGCCTGGTCGACACGCCCGGCTTCATGGTCGGCCCGGAGATCGAGCGGCGCGCGCAGGTGCGGCATGTGTCGCGGCTGTTCGTCACGGCGGCCGCGCTGCGCGTACCTTACTTCAGCGTCGTGCTGCGCAAGGGCTATGGGCTGGGCGCGATGGGCATGACGGCCGGCGGCTTCCACTCGCCGCATTTCATCGTCGCCTGGCCCACGGCCGAGTTCGGCGCGATGGGGCTCGAAGGCGCTGTGCGGCTCGGCTACCGCAAGGAGCTCGAGGCCAGGCCGGCCGGGCCCGAGCGCGAGGCGCTGTACCGCGAGCTGGTCGCGCGGCAGTACGAGAACGGCGGCGCACTGAACATGGCGGCCACGCTCGAGATCGACGCGGTGATCGACCCGGCCGAAACACGATCGTGGCTCGTACGCGGGCTGGCCTCGGCGCGCGTGCGCGAGGAGGGGGCGCGGTTCATCGATACATGGTGACGGCTCTTCGAGCTTCGCATTGAGTCGGCACCGGTCCGGTGCTGGCTCGCCACGCGGTCACGAGGACTCGGTCCGGTTTGTCACGATCGCGGCGCGACTGCGGCGCCTGGCCCGGCCTGGCGCTCGCGTTTGACCTGGTACATCGCCGCGTCGGCTTGCTTCAGCGCGCCTTCGGCGTCCGCGGTATCCGGCGCGATCGCGACGATGCCGACGCTGGCCCCTGCATAGTCGAGCGCCACCGTCCCGAGGTCGAGCTGGCCCACGGTCGCTTCCGTCAAGCGTCGTGCCAGGTTGCGGGCCGCCGCTTCGGGATCGCCGTCCGGCGTCGGCCCTGGGCCCACCACGGCAAATTCATCGCCGCCCAGGCGCGCGATCAGATCGGTCGCCCGCACGGCCGCCTGGAGCCGCCGGGAGATCGCCGCGAGAAAGGCGTCGCCCGCGTCATGGCCGTACTGGTCGTTGATGCGCTTGAAGCCGTCGAGATCCACCAGGCCCACCAGCACGGTGCTGCCCTCGCGCTTGCCGCGTGCGAGCGACCGTGTCAGTTCGGCGAGCAGCAAGCGGCGATTGGGCAGGCCGGTGAGCTGGTCCGTCGACGCCATCGCGGCCAGCTCCATGTTGGCGTGCTTCAGGCGCTCGAGCAGTTGCTCGCGCTCGACGTGCTGGGCGATCAGGCGCGAGAACAGCTTCAGGATCTTCTGCGCATCGTCCGGCAGCGGCCGCTGTGCGGAGCTGGCCGCGCACAACGTGCCGTAGACGCTGCCGTGGGCCACGACGGGCGCGCTCACGTAGGACTGGATGCCGAGCTGGCGCGCGGCGTCCGAGTCGCCCCAGCAGGCCGCCACGTCGCCCGTGTACAGGCGTCCTTCGTCCATCGCGCGCTTGCACAGCGTGTCGTCCCAGGACACGGTCAGCCCTTCGGGGATCAGCAGCTCCTGCACATTGCGGCTGAACAGGATTTTTTGGACGCCGCGCTCGAAGTCGATCAGCGTCAGGTAGGTCGACTCGAAGCCGCTGACCGCCTCGAGCATCTCGAGCAGCGGGCGCGTCAGGTCTTCGAGGCTCTGCGCAGCGGCAATCGAGTCGGACAGGTGAGCCAGCAATGAATCCATGTCGATGAGGGTCTCGGACCCATATCGTCACGCAGGTGCTGTGTGTGAACAGCGCCTCTTCGACGTCACCCCAGGTGCAGTTGATGAATGCCCAAGAGGCCGATCAGCCCGATCGCGATCAAGTAGAAGGCGATGATGTAGTTGAGCAACTTGGGCACCATGAGGATCAGGATGCCGGCAAGCAGGGAGATGAGCGGGGTGAGTCTGAAATGGATGTTCAAGGGAGGATGTCCTGTCTACGGCATGGCTTCGATGCATGGAGCATCGCCAGTCCGGGATGGTAACCATCTTGATTCGTCTCGTGTGGCACGCGGGCGCGTGCTGTTTGCCGGCGTAGGCATGCATGCATCCCGCATGCAGGGAACGCTGAACCGCGTAGGAATAGCCTTCACCTTTCGCCGCTTGATCACGCCGCCGCGATGCAAGAGCGCGCGTGCGGAGGCAAATGACACGATCGGCGCCTCAAGCCTGTCGTCTGGCCGTCGAGAACCTGCCTGAGACTTCCGAGGGTGCCGCTTGTTTCGCATCCTCGGCCTGAAACCCAATGGCCCACAGCAGGAGAGCGCCATGATGACAAACCTCAAGGTCGGACACCGTCTGGCACTCGGCTTCGGAACGCTGGTGGCCATGCTGCTTGCCGTCGCGGGCCTCGCGTTGTGGGGCATGGGCCAGATGCGAGCGTCCACCGTGGAGATCAACACCAATTGGCTGCCGAGCGTCGAGGCGCTCGCCCAGATGAACACGGCCAAGTCCGACTTCCGCGTGCTCGAGTTCCGCCACGTCCTGACGACCGACGAGAAGGGCATGGCTGAGGTGGAGCAGCGGATGGCCGCCAAGCTGGCCGAGTTCGAAAAGCTGCGCGACGCCTACGTCAAGATGATCAGCAGCGAGGAGGAACGCAGGATCTACGAAGCATTCGCCGCGGATTGGAAGGCCTACCAGCAGGTCCACGACAGGATGCTGGCCCTGTCGCGCAAGAACGAGACGGAGGAAGCGAAGAAGCTGATGTTCGGCGAGTCGAGAGCGCTGTACGAGAGTGCCGCGGCAACCCTGCTGAAAGACGTCGACCTGAATCACAAGGGCGCGCTGGGTGAGGGTGCGAACAGCGACCGGATCGCCGCGACTTCGCGCACCAACATGATCGCCGGCGCCGCGCTGGCCATCGCGCTGGCGGTCGGGCTGGCGCTGCTGGTGACCCGCAGCATCGTCCGGCAACTGGGCGGCGAGCCGTCCGAGGCCACGCAGCTCGCCACGGCGATCGCGGCGGGGGACCTGACCCGGTCCATCGCCGTCAAGACGGACGACCACGCGAGCTTGATGTCGCGCCTGGCCGTCATGCAGCAAAGCCTGCAGAGGGTGGTGTCGGGCGTGCGCGAGAACTCCGAAAGCGTGGCGACGGCCAGCGCCCAGATTGCGCAGGGCAACCAGGACCTGAGCCAGCGCACCGAAGAGCAGGCCAGTGCGCTGCAGCAGACTGCAGCGACGATGGAGCAGCTCAATACCACGGTCCGCCACAACACGGACAGCGCCAAGCAGGCCAACGGACTGGCGCAAGGTGCGTCGACGATCGCGGCCAAGGGCGGCGAGGTGGTCGACCAGGTGGTCGCCACGATGCAGGGCATCAGCGACAGCAGCCGCAAGATCGGCGACATCATCGGCGTGATCGACGGCATCGCGTTCCAGACCAACATCCTCGCGCTGAACGCCGCAGTCGAAGCGGCGCGCGCCGGCGAGCAGGGCCGGGGCTTTGCCGTCGTGGCCTCCGAGGTCCGAAGCCTGGCGCAACGAAGCGCCGAGGCGGCCAAGGAGATCAAGTCCCTGATCGGGCGCAGCGTCGAGCAAGTGGAGCAGGGCACCGTGCTCGTCGATCAGGCGGGCAAGACCATGAGCGAGATCGTCGGCTCGATCCGGCGCGTGAGCGACATCGTGGCGGAGATCACCTCGGCCAGCGTCGAGCAGAGCTCGGGCATCTCTCAGGTCGGCGACGCGGTCAGTCAGATGGACCAGGTGACGCAGCAGAACGCGGCCCTGGTCGAAGAGAGCGCCGCCGCAGCAGCAAGCCTGAAGGGTCAGGCGCGGCAACTGGTGCAGGCCGTGGCCGTGTTCAAGCTTCCAAACGAGGCGCACTGTTGAGTCCGTGCGACCGCACGGCGCCGCGTTCTACCGCTGGATGCCTGCTTTCGTGCCTGGCCATGAGGACGATCCCTTACGACAAAACACCGCCGCCTGAGTGCGGGGGAGCGCGAGCTGGAGACGACGACTAGATTTCGCGGGTGACGCGCCCTTTGCGGCGCGCGTGCGAGGTGAGTCGAGATGGGACGCGTCAGGCTTTGCGAGGCCATCATCACCGGCGTGCTGGCGCTGGCCGTGTCGGACGCTGCTTCTGCTCGACCGGGGCCGCTGGCCGTTTCAGTGTCGGACGACAAGGTCGCATCGGGTTCGATCACCGGCCCCGGCACGACGCGGGGAAGCTTCGATCTCTCGACCCCGAACGGCAAGGTCTTCGGTGAATTCCGGCACGTGCCGGCTCCTTTCGGACCGGCGGCCTCGGCGCCCGACGAAGGTCCTTGGCGGCTCGTTCCGACCGGTTCCGAAAGTTTTCCCGGCACGCAGCAGTTCGATGCGTCACCGGGCGCCTCGAGCCCGGAGCTGTCGACTTACGCGTTGTTGGTGCTGGGCTTGCTTGGCATCGCTCTCGTGTCGCATCGCCGCCATCCCGACGGTTGATGTGAGCCTTGCGATCGCGGTCAGGCCGCCGGTCACGGCGGCATGCTCGTCACTGCGCCAGCGCCGCGACCTCTGCGGCGCTCAGCGCGCCCGAGTGGACCCGGAAGTCCTGGATGCGGCCGTTGAACGACGGATGCGACCAATTGCGTCCGATGAAGGTCACCTGGTCGCCGACCTGGCGCGGCGACAGCAGGATGTCGTCGGATTTCGCGACCTCGCTACCGTCGACATAGAGCCGCGCGGTGTTGCCCTGCAAGGTGACCGCCAGATGGACCCAGCGGCGAGTCGGCATGGCCCAGGGGGCGGCGACGGTTTGCGCGTCGTTGCCCGTCGCACCGAAGAGCCCGAAACGCAGCACCCCCGGGCCGGACTGGGGTGCGATGAACATGCAGGAGTTCGCATCAGTCCCCGCGAAGAACATGCAGCTGTCCCAGCGCAACCCATTCGCGTAGGCCCAAAAAGACAAGCTGAAGTCGTCCAGGTCGCTGAACATCCCCTGGGGCAATTGCAAGCCCGCCTTGTTGCCGTCGAACACAAGCGCCTTGTCGTTGCGACGCCCGTCGCCCCAAGTCGCGCCGTCCAGCAGCGTGCCGTCCACCGACGTCGAGGTGCCGGCGGCGGTGAACAGCGTGCCGGTCGTGCCTGAGTTGTTCGCGCCGTTCAACGGCAGCGACAGGCGGGGCTCGCCGGGAACGGCGATGCGAGCCACGTTGGAGCCCGTGCTCGGGGCACCCACGCCCTGGACGGTGACCTGGTAGAACCAGACGCCCTTGGGCGGTGTATCGCTGTAGGTGAGCAGTTCGCTGGCCGAGACTGTGCCGAGAAGGCTGAAGGGGCCGTTCGCCTTGGCGCTTCGCTTGACCGCATACGAGGTCGCGCCCAGGCTCCCCCACCACGACAGCACGACGCGGTCGCCGCGCAAATGGGCCGTGAGGCCGGAGGCCGGCTTCATAGCTCCGGCATACACGCGGCGATGGACCAGCGTCGGCCACCACACGTCGTCGCTGCTGCCGCCGTACTTCGGTTCGCACAGCTTCACCATGCGCGCGACGTTCGGCGCCGCCAGCCCCATGCGGTTGACGTAGTGGTTGTAGATGGGCTCCCAGGCGTTGCGGTTGCTCCCGGGGCCGTCCCCGAACGACTGGTTCACCTCGGTCCACAGCGACGTGTGGGGCTGCGACGGATCCTGCTCGCGCGCATACGGCATCGGGTAGGTCCTGCCGTTCTCGTCGTGCAGGTTGGAGCGCGCCACGTATTCGGCGGCCGCGAGGAAGCGGTTGTTGTACAGCCCGTAGAGATCGTCGCCCTGGTTCCAGGCCATCTCCAGCAGGTCGCCACCCAGCGACATGCCCAGCGTCGAGTGGCCCTGGTCGCGGCCGCTCTCTTCCCACTGCCCGAAGTGGCCCGGATGCATGAAGTACACGCCGTGCAGGATGGAGCCGTTGCCGAAGGTCCTGAGCTTGCCGCGGTTGTTGCCGGCGTAGCAGTCGCAGGCGAGCCGGTACAGGTCGGGCTTGTCGCAGAACACGCCGATGGCCATGGCGCCGACCAGCGAGGCCATGTCCCAGTTGGCATGCGAGCCGATGCGCCCGTCGCTGAGGAACCACGACGATACCGGGGCGAAGATGTTCAGGAGCATGTCCTGGAAGCGCTTCAGGTTCTCCGGTGCCCAGCCGGAGTAGGTGCGCATGATCTCGCCGATCTGCGCCAACTGATGGCCTTGCATGCCGGCCAGCAGGATGAAGGTGTGGTCGTCATGGGCGGTCGATCCGGGCGAAATCGTTCCGATCTCCTTCAGGGTGCTCGCCCAGGCATCCAGGGTCTCCACCGCCTTGTCGGCATAGCGGTTGTCCTGGGGGTCGGACAGCTTCCAGCACAGCGCCAGCGACCAGGCGCGGTGTATGTCGCCGTACAACGGATTCGCGTCGTTCCGGTAGACCCCCTCCCGCGGGTTGGGCTTGAGGTCCAAGCGGGCGTAGCCATCAGCGCGCAGCTTGTTCCACCAGCCCGTCCACGGCTCCTGGCCGGCCTTGATGTGCGCGCGGATGCGGGTGGCGTCGTCTTCGGTGAGCAGCAGCCCCGGGTGGCGGAACACGCCGCTGACGGACGCCGGGGTCGCGTCGGGCGCCGGGGCCGGGCCGCCGGTGGTTGTCGGCGCCACAGAGGCGGGCCGGTCCAGCGACTGCGACTGCGTCTGCCCCGCGTCCTGCGTCGCAGGGGAAGCCTCTTCCACGGCGGCGCCGCATCCGGGCAGCAACGGGAACATCGGAAGCAGACCCATGCCGAAGGCGAGCGCACGGCGTGCCGGATCGGGCGATCCCTCGAGGCTGTCGACTGGCGCGAATGTCTTGGACACGTGCTCTCCCTTTGCTGCTTGCCGCTCGAAAGCGGCACCCTAGCGTCGGCCTTCCGGCGCAATCATGATCGATCGATTACGGCGAATCGGAACCGTGCAGGATTGCGCAGAAAAGCGCCGGCTTTCAGTTCACCAAGGTCGTGATGCTCCTGGCCGGGAGCAGGACGGTGAACGCATTGCCGCTCACGCCGATGGCCGGCTGCCGCTCGAACGTCGCGGTCGCGCTCGTGCGGTACGGCGTCAAGGCGGTCAACGAGCGGCCCGCGGGATTGATCGATGTCGTCAGGTTCACGTCGACCGCGTTCTCGTTCACCAGCACCACCACTGCCTTGTTGTCGGCGGAGCCCGAGGGCGTCCCGAACGCGGAAACGCGCACGCCTTTCTGCGGGAGCGAGGTGGTGTCGTAGCGCACGTAGCCCGGACGAATGAAATACGAGTAGTGCTTCATGCCGATCCCGAAATAGGTCGGCGTGTCGTTCGTGCCGATCAAGCCGGTTGGCGTCGAGTCGTTGGAATTGACGAGCCACCAATGGACGTAGGCGTTGTACTGCGAGAGCGTCAGGCCGTCGTGGATTTCCTTCGCGATGGCCATCGCATCGTCGAGGCTCGTGGGCCAGGACTTCAGGGAATCGGACTTGTTGACCGAGTCCAGGTAGTGCTCGGTCATCCAAACTTCCTTGCCCAGCTTCGCGGCCGATCCGGGGTAGGTGGCAGCGCCTCCGTACAGGTGTCCGCCGACGATCGCGATGTTGCCCGCGGCCTTGGAGTCCGCGAGCAGCGTGTCGGTGGTCGCCTGCGAGAAGTAGAAGGATTCCGGCGCCATGAGCTTGGTGGACGTGCCGGAGATCGCGCTGGCCCCGTAGGCGCCGGCCCAGGACTTCATTTCATCGGCGTTCCACAGGCAGGATTCATAGGTTTCAGGATCCCAGTCCGGCTCGTTCTGGAGCGACACGGCGTACAGATTCACATTGCGGCTGGCGGCATACCGGATGTAGGCGTTCAGGTACTTGGCGTAGTTCGCGTACATCGCAGGATCGAGGCGACCGCTGTACAACGGATCCTTGCGATCCGTGTTCACGATCTTCATGCTCGCCGGCGGCGACCACGGCGTGGCAAAGACCAGGGCGCCCCGCGCCTGCGCGGCCGCGCCGTTGTCCATCTCCGCGGACCATTGGCTGGTGTTGGCAGTCTGTGTGGACGCGTTCCAGTCCGCCGGCGCGATGCGCAGCCTGAGGATGCTCAATCCAAGACTGTCGGCGAGGCTGGTGCCGAACAGCGCATTCAGGCGAACGTCCGACATCTTGGTGTAGTACCACGCGGCCGAGCCGCCGAAACCTCGGATCGTCTGCTTCGGAACCGCGAAGTCGATCGCCGCCGTGTTCGTAGCGGGCGTGATGGTCAGCGCCGTGCTGGCGGTGGCCGACCTGTAGTGCGCACTGTCCGTGGGAACGAACGTGGCTTGGATGATGGCGGTCCCGGCGGCACTGGTCGTCGCCGCGCTCAGCGGCTTGCCGTCCACGGTCGTGTAGGTCGCCGTATCGGCTCTGCCCCGGATGCCGTAGAGCGCGTACGGCGCCGTCGTGATCTGCGCGGCCGTCAGCGCGGAACCCTGGAGCACGGCCGAGGGGTAATCCCAGCGGACCGGCGGCTCGGCCTTGTTGACCGTCAGCGTCCGCACGGCGGTCGTCGTCGCATACCGCGTCTTGTCCTGCGGCGTGAACGTGACCGACAGCGACTGGACTCCGACCTCGAGCTTCGTTCCCGCTGCCGGCGAATAGGTGAAGGTGCCCGCAACGCTGGATCGTGCGTTCAGCTGCGCCGAGCTGAGCGCCGTGCCCCAGTCGATCGATGCGGGATCGGGCCACGTGATGGCAACGGATGCAGGTGCTGGCGCAGCGGGTGCAGCAGGCGCAGTGGGTGCAGCGGGTGCAGCAGGTGCAGCAGGTGCAGCAGGTGCAGCAGGTGCGGCCGGTGCAACGGGCGCGGCAGGTGCAACCGGCGCAGCAGGCGCGGCAGATGTGGATGGATTGGATGTGGGTGCAGGTGCGGACGTGGGTGCGGCAGGCGTGTCCGACGCGGGCGCGTCTGCCGTGGCGCCGGACGAGCCACCGCCGCAGGCCACCAACGTGCTCAGCATGCCGATGATGGCAAGCCGCGCGCCATGGGTTTGTGAATGGGTCGCCCATGAGAGCGACGACGACCGAACGACGGAGGACTTGTTCATTTTTCTGTCGATCCGCTCACTGCGGATACGGAGCCGGGTTGGCCAGGTAAGCCTGGAACATGCGCGCGAACTGCCCGCCATCGGTGTTGATGTTGGCCGAGGTGCTACCGCCTCCGCTGAACACGATCGCGAACACGCCTGCCGCGGTGTACTCGGTCGGGTGCGTGAGCATGTAGTGGACGTGGTTGTCGCGGTAGTGGCCCGACGTGCCGCCGGGGGTCGTCGAGGGCACGCCCATCGGCGTCTGCCAGAACAGCACGGGCAGATTGCCGAGCATGCTTCGCACGGTGCTCCACTGGCCAAGGTCCTGCTTGAAATTGGGTGTCGCGACGTTGTTCTCGTCCCAGTAGAACGGGCCGTTGCCGCGACCCGCG
>DATCSE010000081.1:0-2715 GCA_036568605.1 Burkholderiaceae bacterium
TCCGAACCGTCGGCCGAAGACCACGACGCGGCGCTGGCCCTCGCGGAGCAGCAGACCGGCTCGCACCCCATGCTGCGTGCGCGGGCCGATCACAGCCGCTTCGTGCAGCGCATCCGGCGCCGTTATGCCGACGAGCTGGCGTTGCTGCCGCCTGGCCTGCCGCGCCGCGACGCGATCGCCGCGACGGCCGCCTCGCTGCTCGCCGGCGGTCGCACGCTGGCCAGTGCGCTGCGCGTCACGCGCCAGCTGGTGCTCGAGCGCCTCGCGGTGCTGGACGTCGAGCACGACGCGGCGATGAGCGACATCACCTGCGCGATGACCGAGCTGGCCGAGACGGCGCTCGACCTTGCGCTCGCACAGGCCCAGGCCGAGCTCGATGCGCGCCACGGCGCGCCGCGCAACATGGCCGGCGAACGCATCGACTTCTGGGTCGTCGGCATGGGCAAGCTCGGGGCGCGCGAGCTGAACGTCTCGTCCGACATCGACCTGGTCTACGTCTATGAGGAGGACGGCCAGACCGACGGCGTCGCCGGCGCGGGTGCGATCACCGCACACGAGTACTTCGCGCAGCTCGCGAAGGCGCTGTACGCGCTGATCGGCGACACGACCGAGGACGGCTTCGTGTTCCGCGTCGACCTGATGCTGCGACCGAACGGCAGCTCCGGGCCGCCGTGCGTCAGCCTCGCGATGCTCGAGGAGTACCTGCAGATCCAGGGGCGCGAGTGGGAGCGCTTCGCGTGGCTGAAGAGCCGCGTCGTCGCGCCGCTGGCGAGCGTGAAGAACGGCCGTGCGCTCGCGCTGCGCAGCCTGGTCACCGCGTTCGTGTACCGGCGCTACCTCGACTACGGCGTGTTCGAAGGGCTGCGCCAGCTCCACGCCAAAGTCCGCGAGGAGGCGCAGCGCCGCGCCGCCGGGCGGCCGGAGCGGGCCAACGACGTCAAGCTGTCGCGCGGCGGGATACGCGAGATCGAGTTCATCGTGCAGCTGCTGCTGGTCGCGCGGGGCGGGCAGTTCCCCGAGATCCGGACCCGCTCGACGCTGAAGGCGCTCGCGAAGCTCGCCGCCGGCGGGCTGATGAAGCCGGAGAGCGCGGCGCGGCTTGCCACGTGCTACGAGTTCCTGCGCCGGGTCGAGCACCGCATCCAGTACCTGGACGACCAGCAGACGCATCTGCTGCCGACGCAGGACGGCGACCTCGGCTGGATCGCGCGCAGCCTGGGGCTGACCTGCAAGCACGCCGAGGACCACGCCAACAACGCCTGCGAGTTGCTCGACCGCCTGTGCGAGGTGCGCGAGTTCGTCGCGACCGAGTTCGACGCGCTGCTGCACGACGGCCGCGCGCCGGCGCCCAAGCCGTCGTCCGGCGGCTGCAAGGGGTGCGGCGCGGCCTCCAAGCCGGTCGACAGCGAGGCCTTCATCGACACGCTGCCCGGCGAGCTCGCGGCACGCGTGACGCTCTGGCGCGAGCACCCGCGCATCCGCATGCTGCGCGACGAGAGCAAGCTGCGGCTGGGGCGTCTCGTCCATCGTGCCGCGAACGCGGTGCAGGACGGGCGCTGCACGATGGAGGCGGCCACGCGCTTCGTCGACTGGGTCGAGCCGCTGCTGCGGCGCGAGAGTTATCTCGCGATGCTGGTCGAGCGGCCCGAGGTGCAGACCCGTCTGCTGCGGCTGCTGGGCCTCGCGCGCTGGCCGATGCGCTACCTGATGCTGCACCCCGGCGTGATCGACGAGCTCGCCGACGAGCGGCTGCTCGCCAGCCGCTTCGACCCGGCCGAGTTCATCCATGACCTCGAACAGCGCCACGATGCCTGGGAGCGTTCCGGCCAGGCCGACGAGGAGTCACTGCTCGACACGCTGCGCCGTGCCCACCATGCCGAGGTGTTCCGCACGCTGGTGCGCGACGTCGAGGGCCACATCACGGTCGAGCAGGTCGCCGACGACCTGTCGGCGCTCGCCGATGCGGTGCTGGACGTCACGATACGCTGGGCCTGGAAGCGCCTGAAGCAGGCCCATCGCGACACGCCGCGCTTCGCGGTGATCGCCTACGGCAAGCTGGGCGGCAAGGAGCTGGGCTACGGCAGCGACCTCGACGTCGTGTTCCTGTACGACGCGGCCGACGAGCCGGACACCGACCGCGCCGCCGAGGTCTACGGCCTGTTCGTGCGCAAGCTGATCAGCTGGCTGACGCTGCGGACTGCCGCCGGCGAGCTGTTCGACATCGACACAGCGCTGCGGCCGAACGGCAACTCGGGCTTGCTCGTGACCTCGCTGGCATCGTTCGAAAGCTACCAGACCGGCCGCGGCAGCAACACCGCCTGGACCTGGGAGCACCAGGCGCTGACCCGCGCGCGCTGGTGCGCAGGTTCGCCCGAGCTGGCGCCGCGGTTCGACGCGGTGCGCGCCCAGGTGCTGTGCGCGCCGCGCGACGCCGACGCGCTGCGCCGCGAGGTGCAGGCCATGCGCACGAAGGTACGCGATGCGCATCCGGTCCGCGGCGGCCGCTTCGACCTGAAGCACAGCGCGGGCGGGATGATGGATGTCGAGTTCGCCGTGCAGTACCTGGTGCTGGCGCACGGCGCAACGCACCGCGGGCTGCTCGACGACGTCGGCAACATCGCGCTGCTGCAGCGCGCGCAGGACGCCGGGCTGTTGCCCGACGATGTCGGCCGCCGGGCCGCCGACGCCTATCGCGAGTTGCGCCGAGCGCAGCAC
>DATCSE010000082.1:0-8136 GCA_036568605.1 Burkholderiaceae bacterium
CTGCTGCAGCGGCGCCACGAGCCGGCACGCGTGGCCGCCGCGCTCGCCGCGGTCGGCCTCGAGGCACTGGCCGCACGGCTGCCGCAAACCTTGTCGGGCGGACAGCTGCAGCGCGTCGCGATCGCGCGTGCGCTGGTGCATGGCCCGAAGCTGATCCTCGCCGACGAGCCGACCGGCAACCTCGACCCGACCACCGCCGAGCGCGTGATGGATGTGTTCGCCGCGCAGGTGCGCGAGCACGGCGCGGCGTGCGTGCTGGTCACGCACTCGCGCGCCGCGGCGGCGCGTGCGGATCGGGTGCTGACGCTGACGGCTCGTGGCATGCGCCCTCACCCCGGCCCTCTCCCGCAAGCGGGAGAGGGAGCCACACGCATGTCCGCTCTCTCGCAGGTAGGAGAGGGAGCCACGAGCACGTCGCCTCTCCCGCAGGCAGGAGAGGGAGCCACGGGCACGTCCCCTCTCCCGCTTGCGGGAGAGGGTTAGGGTGAGGGTCTCCGAGTGACGCTCGCCTGGCTGCGCCAGCTCTCGTGGCCCGAGCTGCGCCACCATCCGTGGCGGCATCTCGCGGCGCTGCTCGCGATCACGCTGGGCGTCGCGCTCGCGTTCTCGGTCGCGCTGATCAACCAGTCGGCGTTGGGCGAATTCAGCGCCGCGGTGCGCGCGGTCAACGGCGAGCCCGACTTCGAGCTGCGCGCCGGCAGCAATGCCGGCTTCGACGAGCGGCTCTACGAACGGGTCGCGCAACATCCGCAGGTCGAGGCCGCGAGCCCGGTCGTCGAGATCGACACGCAGGCCTTCGACGTGGGCGGCGAGCGCGTGCCGCTGAAGATCGTCGGCATCGATGCGCTGGTCGTCGCGACGACGGCGCCGGCGCTGCTGCCCAAGCCCGCGTCATCGAGCGCTTCGTCCACGGCCGCGAGCCGCGATGCGACGCGCGATACGACGACGCCGTTCGCAGCGCTGGCACCGGATTCGATCTTCCTCAACGTACGCGCACGCGAGCGCCTGGGCCTGCCGGCACAGGACGATGGCACGACACCCGCACTGCAAGTCCAGACCCCGACCAGCCGCACCGCGCTGCAGGTGCGCGGCAGCGTTGCCGCGCCCGGCCCGGCGCTCGCGGTGATGGACATCGCCGGCGCGCAGGCGACGTTCGGCTGGCTCGGCCGCCTGAGCCGCATCGACGTGCGACTCGTGCCCGGCGCCGACAGCGCCGCCGTGCAGCGCGAGCTCGCGCTGCCGCCCGGCGTGCGCGCCGCAGCACCGGACGAAGCGGCGCAGCGCGTCTCGAACGTCTCGCGGGCATACCGCGTGAACCTCACGGTGCTCGCGCTGGTCGCGCTGTTCACCGGCGCGTTCCTGGTGTTCTCGATCCTCGCGCTGTCGGTCGCGAAGCGGCAGATGTCGCTCGCACTGCTGGGCGTGCTGGGCATGACGGCGCGCGAGCGGCTGCAGCTGGTGCTGGTCGAATCGGCGCTGCTCGGCGCGCTCGGCAGCGCGCTCGGGCTGCTGCTCGGCACGGCGCTGGCCGCACTCGCGCTGCGCCTGCTCGCGGGGGATTTGGGCGGCGGGTACTTCGCCGGCGTCGCCCCGACGCTGCGCTTCGATCCGTGGGCCGCTTTGGTGTATGGCATGTTGGGCGTGGTCGCCGCACTGCTCGGCGCGTGGCTGCCGGCACGCGATGCGCAACGCCTGGCTCCGGCGCAGGCCTTGAAGGGCTTGGGCAGCGGCACCGACGCGCACACTGCTGGCTGGGTCGCGCCGGCGCTTCTGTTGGCCGGTGTCCTGCTCGCGCTGCTGCCGCCGGTCGCCGAGATCCCGTGGGCCGCGTACGCGTCGGTGGCCTGCCTGCTGCTCGGCGGCATCGCCTGCGTGCCGGCGGGCATCGCGCTGCTGCTGCGCGCGGTCGCGCCGCCGCGGCAGGCGCTGCTGCTGCTGGGGGTCGAACGCGCCCGGCGCCAACGCCACACCGCGACGATCGCGGTCGCCGGCGTGGTCGCGAGCCTGAGCCTCGCGGTCGCGCTGACCGTGATGGTCGCGAGCTTTCGCGACGCGGTGACGCGCTGGCTCGATGTCGTGCTGCCGGCCGACCTGTACGTGCGGCTCGCCGCGCCCGGTGTCGCCAGCGAGGCCATCACGCTGCCGCCCGAGTTCGTGCAGCGCTGCGCCGCGCTCCCCGGCGTGCAGCGGGTTTCGGCGCAACGTGTCGTCGCGCTGCAGCTCGCACCGGACCGGCCATCGGTCACGCTGCTGGCGCGCGCCGGGGTCGAGCCGGAGCGCGCGCTGCCGCTGCTCGGCGAATTGCTGCCGCCGCGCGATGGCCTGGTCTCGGCCTATGTCAGCGAAGCGATGGTCGCGTTGTACGCCGCCCGGCCCGGCACGACGCTGAACCTGCCCTTGGCCGGCGCAACCGATACAGCCCGCACGGCACGGACCGCGGTGACGCCGGTGTTCGTGCGCGGGGTCTGGCGCGACTACGCGCGCCAGTTCGGCGCGATCGCGATCGCCGCCGAGGACTACCGCCGCATCACCGGCGACCGGCGCGTCAACGATGTCGCGTTGTGGCTCGCACCCGGCACCGGGGCGAACGCGCTGCAGGCCGCGGTCCGCGACGCGGCGTGGGCGCTGGGCATCGACGGCGAGCTGCTCGAGTTCGCGAGCGTCGAGCAGATCCGCGCGGTCTCGCTGCGCATCTTCGACCGCAGCTTCGCAGTGACCTACTGGCTGCAGGCGGTCGCGATCGCGATCGGGCTGTTCGGCATCGCCGCGAGTTTCTCGGCGCAGGTGCTCGCACGGCGCAAGGAGTTCGGGCTGCTCGCGCACCTCGGGCTGACGCGGCGCCAGGTGCTCGCGATCGTCGCGCTCGAAGGCACGGTCTGGACCGCGGCCGGCGCGCTGGTCGGGCTGCTGCTGGGGCTCGCGGTCAGCGTCGTGCTGGTCGAGGTCGTCAACCCGCAGAGCTTCCACTGGACGATGGAGCTGCTGGTGCCGTGGCAGCGGCTCGCGCTGCTGTGCGCGGCGGTGGTCGTCTCCGGTACGCTGACCGCCTGGCTCGCCGGGCGCGGCGCGGCGTCGCGCGACATGGCGCTGGCGGTCAAGGAGGATTGGTGACGTGGCGTTGACCCTGCCCGAGACTACGCTCGCGCGATTGCGCGCGTGCTACGCGCAGCCGCAGCGCCGCTATCACACGCAGGCGCATGTCGACGCGCTGCTGCGCGGGCTCGCGCAACACGCTGCGCTCGCGATGCGGCGCGATCTGATCGAAGCGGCGATCTGGTTCCACGACGCGGTCTACGAGCCCGCGCGCAGCGACAACGAAGCGCAGTCCGCGAGGCTCGCGCGCACCGAGCTCGCGGCGATTGGCTGGCCGGACGATGCGATCGAACGTGTCGCGTCGCTGGTGCTCGCCACCGCGCAGCACGACGCGGCGCGGGACGATCGCGACGCCTGGCTGTTCCTCGATCTCGACCTGTCGATCCTCGGGCAGGACGCCTCGACGTACCGGGCCTATGCCGAGCAGATCCGCGCCGAATACGCGTTCGTGCCCGAAGCGCGCTACCGCGAGGGCCGCATCCGCGTGCTCGGCCGGTTCCTCGAACGCGATGCGATCTACCGCACGCCCGCACTGCACGCCGCATGGGAAGCCGCGGCCCGCGCGAACATCGACGACGAGCTGCAGCGCCTGCGCGGCGCGTAATCCCCTGAAGGCCGCACCCGCATAATCGTCCTTCATCGAACAACCGACAACGGTCGCACGCCGACCCACCACCGGAGGAATCACCCGCATGCTCGCCACCGTGCTCGTCGCGCTCGTCGCCGCCCTCCACGTCTACATCCTCGTGCTCGAGATGTTCCTGTGGAACACGCCGCGCGGCCGGCGCGCGTTCGGCACGACGCCCGAGTTCGCAGCCGCCTCGAAGACGCTGGCCGCGAACCAGGGCCTGTACAACGGCTTCCTCGCCGCGGGGCTGATCTGGGGCTTGTGGCTGGGGCCGGCGGCGGGCAAGCCGGTGCAGTTGTTCTTCCTGGCCTGCGTGCTCGTCGCCGGCCTGTACGGTGGCTTCACCGCGAGCCGCAAGATCCTGTGGGTGCAGGCGTTGCCAGCCGCGATCGCCATCGCGGCGGTGTTGCTCGTTTGATCCGCGCTGGCAGCGCGGCGCAGCGACAAACAAACAACCGAAGCAACGGACACCCCGACGGCCATGCGGCCGGCGCAAGAACACATTAGGGAGACTCCCAACAGCACCGGCGCCGACTTCCAGTTGCAATCGCACGGCATCCGCCCCGACAGAATGGGCACCACAGGGAGATTCCAATGCACCGTGCACGCCGCGACCTTCTTCGTCACATCACCGCGACCTGCCTGGTCGCGCTCGGCACATCGCTGGGCGCGTCCGCGCAGGCCGCCGAGCAGGGCAAGCTGCTCATCTGGATCAACGGAGACAAGGGGTACAAGGGCCTCGCGAAAGTCGGCGAGGAATTCAAGGCCAAGACCGGCGTCGAGGTCGTCGTCGAGCATCCGGAGGACGCGCCCGGCAAGTTCCAGCAGGCGGCGGCTGCCGGCAAGGGCCCGGACATCTGGATCTGGCCGCACGATCGCATCGGCGAGTGGATCGCCGGCGGCCTGCTGCAACCGGTGACGCCGGGCAAGAAGGCGCTCGCCGACATCGATCCGCTTGCGCTGAAGGCCTTCAGCGTCGGCGGCAAGCAATGGGGCTATCCGATCTCGATCGAGGCCGTCGCGCTGGTCTACAACAAGGACCTGGTGCCGACGCCGCCCAAGACCTTCGACGACGTGATCGCGCTCGACAAGAAGCTCGCGGCCGCGGGCAAGAAGGCGATCCTCTGGGATTACAACAACACGTACTTCACCTGGCCGCTGCTCGCCGCCAACGGCGGCTATCCGTTCAAGCTGAAGGCCGACGGCAACTACGATCCGGCCGATACCGGCGTCAGCAACGCCGGCGCGATGAAAGGCGCCGAACTGCTCGACAAGATGATCAAGGGCGGCGTGATGCCCAAAGGTGCCGGCTATGCAGACATGGAAGCCGGTGTCGCGAAGGGCAACATCGCGATGATGATCAACGGCCCGTGGTCGTGGGACAACCTGAAGAAAGCCAACATCAACTTCGGCGTCACGAAGATCCCGACCGTCGCGGGCAAGAAGGCGGCGCCATTCGTCGGCGTGCTCGGCGCGATGATCTCCAAGGCATCGCCGAACCGCGACATCGCGGTCGAATTCATCGAGAACTACATGCTCTCGGTCAAGGGCCTGAAGACGATCAACGACGACGTGCCGCTCGGCACGCCGGCCAGCAAGGCCTTGTTCGCCGAGCTGAAGAGCAATCCCAACATTCAGGCGACGATGTCGAGCGCGCAGGACGGCGAGCCGATGCCGAACAACCCCGAGATGGGCCGCTTCTGGTCGTCCATGGCGTCGGCGCTGCAGAACATGACAGAGGGCCGGCAGACACCGAAGGAAGCGCTGGACGCCGCCGCCAAGCGCATCTCGACGCCCTGACTCCCGCGCGGGGCCACCTTCGCGCCGGCCCTGCTCCCCATGAACATGCTCGCCCTCCAACGCCGGGCGCCGTACGCCCTCGCGGCGCTGCTGCTCGCCGCCACGCTGTATGCGATCACGATCGTCTACGCGGCCGGCGAGACGCTGCTCGCGGTGACGATGCTGGCGATCACCGCGCTCGCCGCGTGGATCTACAGCGCCGCACGCGCCTACGCCTTCCGCTACCTGTTTCCGGGCATCGCGGCAGCGCTGATCTTCGTCGTGTTTCCGATGCTCTACACGACGGCGATCGGCTTCACGAACTACAGCTCGCGCAACCTGCTGGACTTCGATCGCGCGACGCAATACCTGCTCGACGAGACCTATAGCGCCGATGGCGCTGCGTTCGCGTTCACGCTGCACCGCGATGGCGACCGCTATCGCCTGCGCCTCGAGAACGGCGACGACGGCTCGGTGTTCGTCACGAAGCCGATCGGGCTCGTCGGCGAAACGCCCGTCGAGATCGCCGCCGAGTCGGCGCAGTCCAACGCCGCGCTGCCCGACCCGGTACCCTTCAAGGACCTGATCGGACTGCAGAAGAAGATGCAAGCGCTGAAGGTCCGCATGCCTGCGGGCACGGTCGTGCAGATGACGGGCCTGCGCGAATTCGCGCCGGTGCGAAAACTCTACGAGCGAACGAGCGACGGCGGCCTGGTCAACAAGCAGACCGGTGCGGCGCTGAAGCCGAACTTCGCGACCGGCTTCTACGAGACCGCCGCCGGCGAGCGCGTTCCTCCGGGTTTTCGTGTCGGCATCGGCTGGGACAACTATCAGCGCATCTTCACCGACCGCAAGTTCCAGGAACCGTTCGTCCGCATCTTCCTCTGGACCGTCGCCTTCTCGGCATTGACGGTCTTCTTCGGCTGCGCGCTCGGCATGCTGCTCGCGGTGCTGTTCAACTGGGATTCGCTGAAGGGCAAGGGCATCTACCGCACCCTCCTCTTCATCCCGTACGCCGTACCGGGCTTCATCTCGATCCTCGTCTTCAAGGGCCTGTTCAACAACAACTTCGGCGAGATCAACCTGATCCTCGACGCGCTCTTCAGGATCAAGCCGGCCTGGTTCTCGGTGCCGCTGCTGGCCAAGACGATGCTGCTGATCGTCAACGTCTGGCTCGGCTATCCCTACATGATGGTGATCTGCATGGGGCTGATCAAGGCGATCCCGGCCGACCTCTACGAAGCGTCGGCCGTCGCCGGCGTCGGGCCGCTGACGAACTTCTTCCGCATCACGCTGCCGCTCATCCTGAAGCCACTGACGCCGCTCTTGATCTCGGCGTTCGCCTTCAACTTCAACAACTTCGTGCTGATCGCGCTGCTGACCGGCGGCCGGCCCGACTTCCTCGACACCAGCGTACCGGCGGGCACGACCGATCTGCTCGTCAGCTACACCTACCGGATCGCGTTCCAGGACTCGGGCCAACAGTTCGGCCTGGCGGCGGCGATCTCGACGGCGATCTTCGCGATGGTCGCGGTGATCTCGCTGGTGCAGATGCGCTTCACGCGCATCGCCCGCGAAGAAGCGCACTGAAGCAAGCACGCCGGGAGACGCGATGCCCATCGTTCTCGACAAGTCGCACCGCTGGCGCCTCGTGGCCGCGCATGCTTTCCTGATCGCGCTGTGCGCGCTCGCGATCTTCCCGTTCCTGCTGGTGTTGTCGATCTCGCTGCGGCCCGGCAACTTCGCCAGCGGCAGCCTGATCCCCGAGACGATCAGCTTCGAGCACTGGAAGCTCGCGCTGGGCATCGCCTATGTCGACGCCGCCGGCCATGTCGTGCGGCCCGACTTCCCGGTACTGAAATGGCTGTGGAACTCGGTGAAGGTCGCGTTGTTCACCGGCCTGCTCACACTGTCCCTGTCGACGACCGCGGCCTATGCGTTCGCGCGCATGCGCTTTCGGGGCAAGCAGGCGGCGCTGGGCGGGCTGATGTTGATGCAGATGTTCCCGGCGGTACTCGCGCTGGTCGCGCTGTTCGCAATCTTCGACCGTATCGGCAGCCTGTTCCCGTTCATCGGCCTCGACACCCACGCCGCGCTGCTGCTCGCCTACTCCGGCGGCATCGCGCTGCACGTCTGGACGATCAAGGGCTACTTCGAGACCATCCCACGGGACATCGAGGAGGCCGCCACCGTCGACGGCGCGACGCCATGGGGCGCGTTCCGCCTGATCCTGCTGCCGATGGCGATGCCGATCCTGATGGTGGTGTTCCTGCTCGCGTTCATCGGCGCGATGAACGAATACCCCGTTGCTTCGATACTGCTGAAACAGCAGGACAAGCTCACGCTGGCGGTTGGCTTGAAGCTCTTTCTCTACGACCAGAAATACCTGTGGGGCGACTTCGCCGCGGCGGCGATTCTCTCGGG
Source organism: Burkholderiaceae bacterium (assembly GCA_036568605.1). Classification (GTDB taxonomy): domain Bacteria; phylum Pseudomonadota; class Gammaproteobacteria; order Burkholderiales; family Burkholderiaceae_C; genus DATCSE01. Next base: position 7,925 of record DATCSE010000082.1, read on the forward strand.
ACTGCCGATCACGATCCTCTTCATGGTCGCGCAGAAGTGGATGGTCTCCGGCCTGACGGCGGGCGGCACCAAAGGTTGATGAGCGCGCGACTCGCCGGGTTCGCCGCCGCGGCACTGGCCGCTCTGGCCGCCGCTTGCCAGGGCCCGATGCCGACGCCGACGCCGACGCCGGTCGTCGCGAGGGCCGGGGCCACAGCCGCGACCGCTGCGCG
>DATCSE010000083.1:0-3307 GCA_036568605.1 Burkholderiaceae bacterium
CGGTCGAGCCGTAGCCTTCGAGCAGCGTGACGCCGGTGCGCGCCTGGAACGCTTCGTTTGCCGCGGCCGGCACGCCGGGGCCCAGGCCGACGCGCACGCGGTGCTCGCGCTCGGCGGCGCCCTCGGGCTGCGCGAGCAGGATGGGCACCATCGCGCCGAGCAGGTAGACGACGGTCGCCTCGCACTGCCGCATCGCGCTCCAGAAGCCGGACGCGGAGAACCTTTCGAGGAACGCGACGCGGCAGCCGGTTACCGCGGCCTGCGCACAGGTGTTCAGCGCGTTGATGTGGAAAAGCGGCAAGGTCGTCGCGAGCACGTCGTCCGCGCGCAGGCCCAGCACATCGGCGGTGTTGAGGCCCCAGGCGACGTACTGCGCATGCGAGCACAGCACGCCCTTCGCAGGGCCGGTGGTGCCCGAGGTGTAGAGGATCGCGAGCGGGTCGCCGGGTTGGATGTCTTCCGCCGGAATGGCCTCGCCGGCGGGGAGCCGCGGCATGCTCCTTTCCCCGCTGTAGGAAGGCTGGGATCGGAGCTCACCGCGGTCCGCCGGCCCCCACCCCAGCCCTCCCCCAGCGGGGGAGGGAGTGGTGCAGGTCCATGTCGTCTGCAACTGCGTGCGCTGCAGCTCTGCGGTATCCAACCGCTGCAGGAATTGTTCCTCGATCACCAGCAGCCGCGCGCCGCTGTTGCGCAGCACATAGCCGATCTGCGGGCCCATCGCCGCGCCGTTGATCGGCACGACCACCGCGCCTATCCAGCCGCAGCCGAGCACCGTCTCGATGAACTCGGCGCGGTTGCCGCACATCACCGCGACGCGGTCGCCGCGCGCGATGCCGGCCTCGCGCAACGCGGCGCCGCGCCGCGCGGCTACGTCCGCCGCCTCGCGATGCGACCACTGTGCGCCGGGGATTGTCAGGAACGGGCGATCGCCGAAACGCGCGGCCTGCCGTGCTAGCAGCCGCGGCAGCGTGCGCTGCATCACCGCCAGGCTCACAACTCAATCCTCATCGGTCGCCCCGCCCAGGTAGGTCGCGCGCACGCGCGGGTCGCCGGCCAGCTCGTGCGAGGCGCCGGCCAGCGCGATCTCGCCGGTCTCGAGCACGTAGCCGTGGTCCGAGCTCTCGAGCGCGGCACGCGCGTTCTGCTCGACCAGCAGGATCGCGACCCCGTCGTCGCGCAGCCCGCGCACGATCGCGAGGATCTCCTGCACGATCAGCGGCGCAAGGCCGAGGCTGGGCTCGTCCAGCATCAGCAGGCGCGGCGACGACATCAGCGCGCGTCCCAGCGCGAGCATCTGGCGCTCGCCGCCGGACAGCGTATCGGCGCGCTGCGTCCGCCGCTCGGCGAGCCGCGGGAAGCGCGCGTACACCGCGTCGAGCCGGCTGCGCAGCGCCGCGCCACGCAGGCGCTTCGCGTACGCGCCCAGCATCAGGTTGTCGAGCACCGACAGCTCGCCGAACAGCTCGCGCTTCTCCGGCACCAGGCACAGGCCGCGTTCGACGCGCGACTCGACGTCGATGTCGGTCAGGTCCTCGCCTTCGAAGCGCAGTGTCCCCTTGGCGGGCAGCAGCCCCATCGCGGCGGCGAGCAGCGTCGTCTTGCCGGCTCCGTTCGGGCCGATCACCGAGACGATCTGCCCCGGCATCAGCGCGAGCGAGACGCCGCGCACCGCGTCGACCTGGCCGTACGAGACGTGCAGGTCGCCGATCTCCAGCATCGCCGTGGTTGTCGTCGTCGTCGCGGCTGACATCAGCGGCCTCCGTTCGCGACGAGGACAGGCGCTGCCTCCGGCGTCTGCAGCGTGGGCGGCGCCTCCACCGCGCTGCCGAGGTACGCGGCCTGCACGCCGGGGTCGGCGCGTACCGCGGCGGGCGCGCCTTCGATCAGCTTGGAGCCGAAGTTCATCACGACCAGCCGGTCCACCAGGTTCATCACGAAGTCCATGTCGTGCTCGACGATCAGGATGGTCACGCCCTCGCCGCGCAGCTTGCGCAGCAGCTCGCCCAAGGCCTGCTTCTCCTGGCGGCGCAGGCCGGCGGCCGGCTCGTCCAGCACCAGCAGCACCGGGTCGGCGGCCAGCGCACGCGCGATCTCGAGCACGCGCTGCGTGCCCAGCGGCAGGCTGCCGGCAAGCTCGTGCGCACGCTCCGCCAGGCCGATGCGGGCGAGCTGCTTGCGCGCCTCGGCGAGGATCTGCGCCTCCTCGCGCCGGTCCAGCCGCAGTCCGGCGGCCAGCACGCCGCTGCGCGTGCGCGCATGGGCGCCGAGCGCGACGTTGTCGAGCAGGCTCATCTGCGGCCGCAGCTTCACGTGCTGGAAGGTGCGCGCGATGCCGCGCTGCGCGATCGTGCGCTGCGCGAGGCCGCCGATGTCGTGACCCAGGAACTCGACCTGACCGCTGGTCATCGTCAAGGTTCCGGTCACGAGGTTGAACATGGTCGACTTGCCGGCCCCGTTCGGGCCGATCAGGCCGACGATCTCGCCGGCGCGCACGTCGAAGCTCACGTCGTTGACCGCGACCAGCCCGCCGAAGCGCTTGACCGCATGCCGCACCGCGAGCAGCGGCTCGCCGCGCGCCGGCAACGCGCGGTGCGGCAGCGGCGGCACAGGGTCCGCACTCGCTGCTGCTTCGGCCGATGCCGGAAAGCGCTTGCGCGCCCAGCGCATCACGAGCCCCATCACGCCGCCGCGCGCATGGTGCAGCAGCACGATGAACAGCAGCGCGAACACGACGGCCTCGAACTGGCCGCCGCGCGTCGTGACCAGCGGCAGCACGTCCTGCACCGCGTTCTTCATCACCAGCACCGCCGCGGCGCCGACCAGCGCGCCGGTCAACTGGCCGAGGCCGCCGGCCACCGCCATCAGCAGGTACTCGATGCTCGCGCGCACGTCGAACGGCGACGGGCTGACGAAGCGGTTCGCATGCGCGTAGAGCCAGCCGGCGATGCCCGCCAGCAAGGCCGCGAGCACGAACAGCGTGAGCCGCACGCGGAACGCATCGGCGCCGACGCTCGCGAGCAGCACCGCGCCGCCGCGCAGGCTGCGGATCGCGCGGCCGGGGCGCGACTGCAGCACGTTGTGGCAGAACAGCACGCCCGCGCCGACCAACATCCATATCAGGTAGTACACCGCACGCGGGTCGGCCAACGAGACGCCGAAGAGGCTGATCGCCGGGATGTTCGACAAGCCGGTGTGACGCCCCAGCGCCTCGACGTTGCCGAACAGCAGCGCGATCGAGATGCCCCAAGCGATGGTCGACAGCGGCAGGAAGTGTCCGCTCAAGCGCAAGGTCAGCGCACCGATCGCG
>DATCSE010000084.1:0-11751 GCA_036568605.1 Burkholderiaceae bacterium
CGTCGATGCGGGACTGCAAGCCTGTGCGATCGAGGCGACCTCGATCGGCATCGTCGAGCATCGCCTGGCCGGCAGCAAGGTCGACATCGCGCTGTTCACGAACTTCACGCAGGACCATCTCGACTATCACCGCACGATGGACGCGTACTGGGACGCGAAGGCCGAGCTGTTCGCGTGGCCGGGCTTGCGCGCCGCGGTGCTGAACATCGACGATGCCCGCGGCGCGGCGCTCGCAGCCAGCGTGCGCGGACTGGATGTGTGGACCTATTCGGCGGCCGGTGCCGATGCGCGCTTGCGCGCCCTCGACGTCGGCTATCGCGACGGCGGGCTGGCGTTCGAGGTGGTCGAAGGTGCCGAGCGCGCCGCGGTGCGCACCCGCTTGATCGGCGACTACAACGTCGCGAACCTGCTCGCGGTGATCGGCGGCCTGCGTGCCGGCGGCATCGCACTGGCCGATGCAGCACGTGCTTGTGCGACCTTGACGCCGGTGCCGGGGCGGATGGATCGGGTCGCTACCGTTCGCCCTGAGCTTGTCGAAGGGCCGGTTGGCGCGGCTCGGACGGGGCTTCGACAAGCTCAGCCCGAACGGGTGGTGGGTCTTCCCGAAGTCGTCGTCGACTACTCGCACACCCCTGACGCCCTCGAAAAGGCACTGCAAGCACTGCAACCGCTCGCCGCACAACGCCAAGGCGCGCTGTGGTGCGTGTTCGGCTGCGGCGGCAACCGCGACGCCGGCAAGCGCCCGGTGATGGGTGCGATCGCGCAGCGGTTGGCGCAGCACGTGGTCGTCACCACCGACAACCCGCGCCTCGAGAACCCGGACGCGATCATCGAGCAGATCGTCGCCGGCTTCGACGCCGCCGGCACGAGACCGATCACGCTGACGAACCGCGCCGCGGCCATCGCCCACGCGGTGCAGCACGCCGCCGCGCAGGACGTGATCCTGCTGGCCGGCAAGGGCCATGAGGATTACCAGGATGTGGGCGGCGTGAAGCTTCCGTTCTCCGATTTCGAGCAGGCCGCGGCCGCGCTCGCGCGCCGCGCGGGAGGTGCCGCATGACGGCCACGACGATGCTGACGCTGGCCGAAGCGCACGCGCTGCTGCCCGGCTCGACGCTGATGGGCGACGGCGCGACCGCGTTCGCCCGCGTGCACAGCGACACGCGCAGCTTGCGGGCCGGCGACCTGTTCGTCGCGCTGAAGGGCGAGCGCTTCGATGCGCACGATTTCCTCGCGCAGGCCAAGGCCAGCGGCGCGGTCGCGGCGCTGGCCGAGCGCGGCCTGGCCGAGGCCGGCTTGCCGGGGCTGCAGGTCGCCGATTCGCTCGCCGCGCTGACCGAGCTGGCGCGCGCGTGGCGCAGCCGCTTCGACCTGCCGCTGATCGCCGTCACCGGCAGCAACGGCAAGACCACGGTGACGCAGATGATCGCGACCATCCTGCGCACCTGGCTGGCCGATGCCGCGTTCGCGACCGCCGGCAATCTGAACAACCACATCGGCGTGCCGCTGACCCTGCTGCGGCTGCGCCGCGACGGGACGGCCTGGCATCGCGCCGGCGTCGTCGAGCTGGGCATGAACCACCCGGGCGAGATCGCGCAGCTCGCGGCGATCGCGAAGCCCACGGTGGCGCTGGTCAACAACGCGCAGCGCGAGCACCAGGAGTTCATGGCCAGCGTCGAGGCGGTCGCGCGCGAGAACGGCAGCGTCATCGAGGCGCTGGGGCCCGCGGGTGTCGCGGTGTTCCCGGCCGACGACGAATTCGCGGCGCTGTGGCACAGCCTTGCCGGTGCGCGGCCGACGCTCACGTTCGCGCTGCAGGGCCGCGCCGACGTGACCTGCCATGCCGAATGGGATCACGACCACTGGGCCATCCTGATGCAGACGCCGGCGGGCTCGGCGACCCTGCAGCTGCGCGCAGCCGGCTGGCACAACGTCAAGAATGCGCTGGCCGCGGCTGCGTGTGCGCTTGCGGCCGGGTGCCCGCTGGATGCGATCCGCCGCGGCCTCGATGCATTTGCGCCGGTCAAGGGCCGTTCGCAGATCAAGGGCTTCGTGCGCGACGGCCATGCGGTCACGTTGGTCGACGACAGCTACAACGCGAACCCCGACTCGGTGCGCGCTGCGATCGACGTGCTTGCGTCGCTGCCCGGCCCGCGCTGGCTGGTGCTCGGCGACATGGGCGAAGTCGGCGACCAGGGCCCGGCGTTCCACGGCGAGGTCGGCGCCTATGCGAAGGAGCGCGGCATCGACGTGTTGTGGGTGGCCGGCGCGATGAGCCTGCACGCCGCGCAAGCATTCCCCGGCGCACGGCACTTCGATGCGGTCGAGTCGCTGCTCGCCGCGCTCGGCGAACGGCTCGCCGGCGCGCCGGCCTGCCGGGCGGTCGTTGTCAAGGGCTCGCGCTTCATGCGCATGGAACGGGTCGTCGAGGCGCTGCTCGCCGCGAGCGGCCCGCACGAAGGGGGAGGAGGCGCGCATGCTGCTTAGCCTCGCGAACTGGCTGCAGACCTTGTCGCCCGAGTTCGGCTTCTTCCGCGTGTTCCAGTACATCACGTTCCGCGCGGTGATGGCGGCGATGACCTCGCTGCTGATCGGCCTGGTGTTCGGCCCGTGGGTCATCGCACGGCTGACCTCGCTGAAGATCGGCCAGCCGGTGCGCGCCTACGGCGTCGACACGCACCTCGCGAAGACCGGCACGCCGACGATGGGCGGCGTGCTGATCCTGATCGGCATCGGCGTCTCGACGCTGCTCTGGTTCGACTGGAGCAACCGCTTCGTCTGGATCGTGATGGTCGTGACCATAGGCTTCGGCGCGATCGGCTGGGTCGACGACTGGCGCAAGGTCGTGCAGAAGAACCCCGAGGGCATGCCGTCGGGCGAGAAGTACTTCTGGCAGTCGGTGATCGGGCTGGTCGCGGCGCTGTACCTCGCGTTCAGCGTGTCGGAGACCTCGAACCTGCGCGTGCTGGAGCTGTTCCTGCGCTGGGTGCAGAGCGGCTTCTCGAACGAGCTGCCGCCCAAGGCCGACCTGATCGTGCCGTTCTTCAAGACCATCAGCTACCCGCTGGGCGTGTTCGGCTTCATCGCGCTGACCTACTTCGTGATCGTGGGCGCGAGCAATGCGGTGAACCTGACCGACGGGCTCGACGGCCTCGCCATCATGCCGGTCGTGATGGTGGGCTCGGCGCTGGGCATCTTCGCGTACGTGACCGGCAGCGCGACCTTCTCGAAGTACCTGCTGTTCCCGTACATCCCGGGCGCCGGCGAGCTCTTGATCTTTTGCGCGTCGATGGCCGGCGCCGGCCTCGCGTTCCTGTGGTTCAACACGCACCCGGCGCAGGTGTTCATGGGCGATGTGGGCGCGCTCGCGCTGGGCGGCGCGCTCGGCACGATCGCGGTGATCACGCGCCAGGAAATCGTGCTCGGGATCATGGGCGGCGTGTTCGTCGCCGAAGCGCTCTCGGTGATGCTGCAGGTCAGCTGGTTCAAGTTCACGAAGAAGCGTTACGGCACCGGTCAGCGCATCCTGAAGATGGCGCCGCTGCACCACCACTTCGAGAAGTCCGGCTGGAAGGAAACGCAGGTGGTCGTGCGTTTCTGGATCGTCACGATGTTGCTGTGCTTGATCGGCCTGGCGTCTTTGAAACTGCGGTGATGATGGATTTCCTGAAAGACGCGACGGTATTGGTGCTGGGCCTCGGCGAATCGGGGCTCGCGATGGCGCGCTGGTGCGCCGGTCGCGGCGCGGCCGTGCGCGTCTGGGATTCGCGCGAGCCGCCGCCGCACGAAGCGACGTTGGCCGAGCATGTGCCCAACGCGCAGTGGCAGCGCGGCCCGTTGACCGACGAGGCGTTCGCCGGCGTGCAACTCGTGCTGAAGAGCCCCGGCCTTGCACCCAGCGACGAGCGCATCGCCGCGCCGTTGGGGCGCGCGGTCGCGATGGGCATTCCCGTGATGGGCGAGCTCGATCTGTTCGCGCGCGCGTTGGCCGATTTGAAGGCCGAGCGGGGTTACGCGCCCAAGGTGCTCGCGATCACCGGGACCAACGGCAAGACGACGACGACCGCGCTGACAGCGCTGCTGGTCGAGCGCACCGGCCGGCGCGTGGCGGCGGCCGGCAATATCGGGCCGACGATGTTGCAGACGCTGGCCGAGGCGCTGGCGCTGGAAGGGGATGCGACGCGGGCGGTTGATGAGGCAGCGACTGGGGTGGGAGAGGCTGCGGTCGGCGGCACCGAAGAGCATGTTGGCCCTCACCCCGGCCCTCTCCCAGAGGGAGAGGGGGCCAACACCGATGGAGATGGCACGGAACTCCCTCTCCCCCTGGGAGAGGGCGGGGGTGAGGGCCAACGCGAGGGCACCGACGACGCGCAAGGCGCACTGATCCTCCCTGACCCCGCGCCGGCCGCCCCGGTCTTCGAGCATCTGCCGGAAGTCTGGGTCCTCGAACTCTCGAGCTTCCAGCTCGACAACGTCAAAGGCTTCGAGCCCAGCGCCGCCGCGATCCTGAACGTCACGCAGGACCACCTGGACTGGCACGGTTCGATGGAAGCCTATGCGGCAGCGAAGGCGCGCATCTTCGGCGAGCACGCGGTGCTCGTGATCAACCGCGACGACCCGGCGGTCGAGGCGTTGGTGCCCGCGCCGGTGCAGCTCAAGGGCACGCGCGGCAAGCCGGCGCGGATGGTCGAGCGCGAGGTCGTGCGCTTCGGGCTGGACGCCCCGCGCCGCCCCGGCGACTTCGGCCTCGTCGACGAGAACGGCATGGCCTGGCTGGTGCGCGCCCGCGAGCTCGACGAGACGCTGAAGCGCCCGTCCGGCCGCGCGGCGAAGAGCGCCGCCGCGGCCGAACCCGAGGAGCTGTTCATCCAACGTCTGATGCCGGCCGATGCGCAGCGCGTGCGCGGCCGCCTCAACGCGTCGAACGCGCTGGCCGCGCTGGCGCTGGCGACCGCGATCGGCTGCCCGCTCGCGCCGATGCTGCATGGCCTGCGCGAGTACGAGGGCGAGCCGCACCGCGTGCAGTACGTCGCGACGCACCACGGCGTCGACGCGTTCGACGACAGCAAGGGCACCAACGTCGGCGCGACGGTGGCCGCGCTGAACGGCCTGGGCGCCGACCGTGCGCCGGGCAAGATCGTCGTGATCCTCGGCGGCGACGGCAAGGGGCAGGACTTCTCGCCGCTGGCCGAGCCGATGCGCCGCTACGTCCGTGCCGTCGCGACGATAGGCCGCGATGCCGAGGCGATCGAGGCGGCGATCGCGCCGGCGCTGGGCGACGGCGGCATCGCGCAGCAGCGTCACGCGAGCCTCGAAGCCGCGACCCGCTGGTGCTTCGAGCGCGCGCATGCCGGCGATGCGGTGCTGCTGAGCCCGGCCTGCGCGAGCCTGGACATGTTCCGCAACTACGCGCACCGCGCCGAGGTGTTCGTGCACACGGTGCATGCGCTGGTGGCCGATGACGGCGGGGTGATCGCATGACGGCACTGGCGAGCGCCAAGACTTTCGCCGGCAAGCTGCGCGCTCGCGGCACGAAGGCGGAGAGCAGCGGGCCGATCCCGGTGCGCGACTGGATCGCGACCGGCGCCGGCCAGCCGACCCGCCTGCTCGGCTTCGACCAGACGCTGGTCTGCGTCGTGCTCGCGCTGCTCGCGTTCGGCATCGTGATGGTCTACAGCGCGTCGGTCGCGTTGCCCGACAGCCCGAAGTTCGCGCGTTATGTGCCGACCTACTTCATGACCCGGCAGATCCTGTTCGTCGCGGTCGGCCTGGTCGCGGCGCTGCTGGCGGTGCAGGTGCCGCTCGCGTTCTGGGAGAAGGCTTCGCCGTGGATCTTCGTCGGCGCGCTGCTGCTGCTGGTGGTCGTGCTGGTGCCGGGCATCGGCAAAGGCGTCAACGGCGCGCACCGCTGGATCCCGATCGGCCCGTTCAGCATGCAGCCCAGCGAGATCGCGAAGTTCGCGATCGCGCTGTACGCGGCCGGCTACATGGTGCGCAAGATGGACGCGCGCGAGAACTTCCTGCAGGCGGTGATCCCGATGGCGATCTCGCTGGGCGTGATCGGCCTGTTGCTGCTGGCCGAGCCCGACATGGGCGCGTTCATGGTGATCGCGACGATCGCGATGGGCATCCTGTTCCTCGGCGGCGTCAACGGCCGGATGTTCCTGCTGATCAGCGCGGTGCTGACCAGCGCGTTCGTGCTGATGATCACACTCTCGCCGTGGCGCCGCGAGCGCATCTTCGCGTACCTGAACCCCTGGGACGAGAAGTACACGCTGGGCAAGGCCTACCAGCTTTCACATTCGCTGATCGCGTTCGGCCGCGGCGAGATCTTCGGCCAGGGGCTGGGCGGCAGCGTCGAGAAGCTGCACTACCTGCCCGAGGCGCACACCGACTTCCTGCTCGCGGTGATCGGCGAGGAGCTGGGCTTCGTCGGCGTCGCCTGCGTGATCGTCGCGTTCTTCTGGCTCGCGCGCCGCGTGTTCCACATCGGCCGCCAGGCGATCGCGCTGGACCGCGTGTTTGCCGGCCTGTATGCGCAAGGCATCGGCATCTGGATGGGCGGGCAGGCGTTCATCAACATGGGCGTGAACCTGGGCGTGCTGCCGACCAAGGGGCTGACCTTGCCGCTGCTGAGCTATGGCGGATCGGCGGTGCTGATGAACCTGGTGGCGCTCGCGGTCGTATTGCGTGTCGACATCGAAAACAGGCAGCTCATGCGCGGAGGCCGCGCATGAGGGCCGTGATCGTGCGAAGCGCGAGCACGGCATCGGCGCGTAGTGCCGGCGGCCTGTTTCGGCGCAGGCTCATGTCGCGAAGCGACGTGAAGCGCGCGCAGCGCGCGGGCCGAAGCCAGAACAGGCAGCTCATGCGCGGAGGCCGCGCATGACGAGGCACCTCGTGGTGATGGCGGCAGGCACGGGCGGCCACGTGATTCCGGGGCTCGCGGTCGCGCGCGAGATGCAGTCGCGCGGCTGGAGCGTGAGCTGGCTGGGCACGCGCACGGGCATGGAAAACAAGCTCGTGCCGCCCAGCGGCATCACGCTGGATGCGATCGGGTTCTCGGGGCTGCGCGGCAAAGGGCTGATGCACACGCTGACCGGCGGCGCGCGCATGCTGGTCGCGTTCTGGAGCTGCCTGAAGATCCTCCGCGCGCGCCGCGCGAGCGCGGTGCTCGGGATGGGCGGCTATGTGTGTTTCCCGGGCGGGCTGATGGCCTCGCTGCTGAGCAAGCCGCTGGTGCTGGTGAACGCCGACGCGTCGCTGCTGATGAGCAACCGGGCGCTGCTGCCGGTTGCCGATGCCGTCGCGTTCGGATTCGATGGCGCGGCAGCGAAGACGGTGAAGCGTGCCGTCGTCACCGGCAATCCGGTCCGCGCCGAGATCGAGAACCTGCCCGAGCCGGCGCAGCGTTTTGCCGGTCGCAGCGGGCCCTTGCGCATGCTGGTCGTCGGCGGCAGCCTCGGGGCGAAGGTGCTGAACGAGTGCCTTCCGCAGGCGCTGGCACTGCTCGATGCAGCGCAGCGCCCGGTCGTGACGCACCAGACCGGCCAGGCCCATCACGCCGGCGTGGAGGCCGCCTATGCCGATGCCAAGGTCGAGGCCGAGGTATTGCCGTTCATCGACGACATGGCACGGCGACTTGCCGAGTGCGACGTGATCGTCTGCCGCGCTGGCGCGGTGACGGTCAGCGAGCTGTGCGCGGCCGGCGTCGCCGCGGTGCTGGTGCCGCTGGTCGTCAGCACGACTTCGCATCAGCGCGACAACGCGCAGTGGCTCGCGTCGCAGGGCGCGGGCATCCATTTGCCGCAGAGCGAACTCACGCCGCGCAAGCTGGCGGATCTGCTCGCGGGTTTCACGCGCGATGCGCTGCAGGCGATGGCCACGAAGGCGCGGGCGCTCGCGAGGCCGCATGCCGCGGCACGCGTCGCGGATCAGATCGAAAGGTTGGTGGCTGCATGAAGCACGCCGTCAAGCACATCCATTTTGTGGGCGTCGGCGGTGCCGGCATGAGCGGCATCGCCGAGATCCTGCACAACCTCGGCTACACGGTCTCGGGTTCGGACCAGCATGCCAGCGCGACGACGCAGCGGCTCGCGTCGCTGGGCATACGCGTGCGCATCGGTCACGAGGCGGCGCACATCGCCGGTGCCGAAGCGGTCGTCACGTCGACCGCCGTCGCGGCGAGCAACCCCGAGGTGATCGCGGCGCGTGCCAGGCGCGTGCCGGTGGTGCCGCGCGCGGTGATGCTGGCGGAGCTGATGCGGCTGAAGCAGGGCATCGCGATCGCCGGCACGCACGGCAAGACGACGACGACCTCGCTGGTCACCAGCGTGCTGGCCGAAGCCGGCGTCGACCCGACGTTCGTGATCGGCGGCCGCCTCAACGCCGCGGGTGCGAACTCGCGGCTGGGCTCGGGCGACTACATCGTCGTCGAGGCCGACGAGTCGGACGCCTCGTTCCTGAACCTGACGCCGGTGATGGCGGTGGTCACGAACATCGACGCCGACCACATGGACACCTACGGCCACGACTTCGCGAAGCTGAAGTCGGCGTTCGTCGAGTTCATCCACCGCATGCCGTTCTACGGCGCGGCGATCCTGTGCGCCGACGACGCGAACGTGCGCTCCATCATGCCGATGATCTCGCGCCCCATCGTGACCTACGGCTTCGCCGAGGACGCAATGGTGCGTGCGGTCGACGTGCACGCCGACGGCGGCACGATGCGCTTCACCGCACAGCGCCGCAACGGCGTACGCATGCCCGACTTGCAGGTGACGCTGAACCTGCCGGGCCATCACAACGTGCTGAATGCGCTCGCGGCGATCGCGGTGGCTGCCGAGCTCGAGCTGCCCGATGCGCCGGTGATCAAGGGATTGGCCGAGTTCCACGGTGTCGGCCGGCGCTTCCAGCGCTACGGCGAGCAGCCGGTCAGCGCGGCGAACGGCGGCGGAACGTTCACGCTGATCGACGACTACGGCCACCACCCGGTCGAGATGGCGGCGACGCTGGCGGCCGCGCGCGGTGCATTCCCCGGTCGCCGCTTGATGCTCGCGTTCCAGCCGCACCGCTACACGCGCACGCGCGACTGCTTCGAGGATTTTGTCAAGGTCATCGGCACGGCCGATGCGGTGCTGCTGGGCGAGGTCTATGCCGCCGGCGAGGCGGCGATCGTCGCGGCCGACGGGCGTTCGCTCGCGCGCGCGCTGCGCGTCGCGGGCAAGGTCGATCCGGTGTTCGTCGACGACATTGCCGAGATGCCCAAGGCCATCGTCGAGCATGCGCGCGGCGGCGATGTCGTGATCGCAATGGGCGCCGGCTCGATCGGCAACGTGCCGGCGCAGGTGGTCGAGTCGTTGAAAGGAGGCGCAGCATGAGCGTAGACGTCAAGGCGCTCGGCAAGGTCGCGGTGTTGATGGGCGGCACGTCGGCCGAGCGGCAGATTTCGCTGATGTCCGGTGGCGGCGTGCTGGCCGCGCTGCAGTCCAAGGGAGTCGACGCGCACGCGTTCGATCCGGCCGAGCGCGAGCTGGTCGAACTGAAGCGCGACGGTTATGCGCGCTGCTTCGTCGCGCTGCACGGCCGGCACGGCGAGGACGGCAGCGTGCAGGGCGCGCTCGAGCTGCTGGGCATCCCGTACACCGGCTCGGGCGTGCTCGCGTCGGCGATCGCGATGGACAAGGTGATGACCAAGCGGGTCTGGATCGCCGAAGGGCTGCCGACGCCGCGTTATGCCTGGCTCGCGCCGAACGACCAGGGTCGCGAGCGCGTGATGCATGTGCCCGACGATCTCGGGCTGCCGCTGATCGTGAAGCCCCCGCGCGAAGGTTCGTCGATCGGCATCACGAAGGTCGCCGGCTATTCGCAGATGCAGGACGCGGTGACGCTGGCCGCGCAGTACGACCGCGACGTGCTGTGCGAGGAGTTCATCGACGGCGACGAGGTGACCTGCGCGGTGCTCGGCCAGGGCGAATCGGCGCATGCGCTGCCGGTGGTCAAGATCGTCGCGCCCGAAGGTGCGTACGACTACCAGAACAAGTACTTCACCGACGTGGTCCGCTACGACTGCCCGGGCGCATTGCCCGAGGCCGAGGAGCGCGAGGTGCAGCGCATCGTCGTGCAGGCGTACCGCACGCTGGGCTGCCGCGGCTGGGGCCGCGCCGACCTGATGATCCGCAAGAGCGACCGCAAGCCGTTCCTGCTCGAGATGAACACGTCGCCAGGCATGACCGGGCACTCGCTGGTGCCGATCGCGGCGCGTGCGGCCGGCATCAGCTACGAAGACCTGTGCGTGCAACTCGCAGCCGCGGCGACGCTCGATTCGGCGCGCGGAACCACGCCCTGAACCGGCGCCGCTGAACAACACCGACATGGCCACCGCCTACGCCACGCCCCTCGCGCTGCCGGCCGACATCCGGCTGATGAACGCGACCGCCGCCGTGCTGGCCGCGATCGGCGCGGTCGCGCTGCTGGCGACCGGGCTGCTGTGGTTCGTGCGCCAGCCGATGTTCGCGCTGCAGGCGATACGCGTCGATGGCGATCTCGCGCACAACAGCGTGCTGACCTTGCGCGCCAACGCGGCGCCGCGCATGGCCGGCAACTTCTTCACGATGGACCTGGGTGCGTCGCGGCGCGCGTTCGAGTCGGTGCCGTGGGTGCGTCAGGCGATCGTGCGGCGCGTCTGGCCGAACAAGCTCGCGGTGCATCTGGAGGAGCACCGGCCGGTCGCGCTGTGGAGCCCGGTGCACGACAACGACGACGGCGCCGACAAGCTGGTCAACAGCTACGGCGAGGTGTTCGAGGCGAACCTCGGCGATGTCGAGGACGATGCGCTGCCGACCTTGCGCGGGCCCGACGGCACCTCGGCTCACATGCTCGCGTTTTCGGCGCGGCTGCAGCAGGTGGTCGCGGGGCTGGATGCCGCGCACATCGACACGCTGGAGCTGTCCGGCCGCGGCTCGTGGCGCGCCGAGCTCGACTCGGGCGCCGAGATCGAGTTCGGCCGCGGCAGCGACGACGAGGTCATCGAACGTGCGCGCCGCTTCGTCGCGACGGTCTCGCAGGTCACGCAGCGCTATCAGCGCCCGCTGGAGTACGCCGATCTGCGCCACCACGAAGGTTATGCGGTGCGGCTCAAGGGCGTGGCGACGGCCATCGACGTCTCCGGCAAGCCGGCAAAGAACTAGAGGAACAAAGAGATGCCGAAGGAATACAAGGACCTGGTCGTCGGCCTGGACATCGGCACCGCGAAGGTGATGGTGGTCGTCGCCGAGGTGCTGCCCAGCGGCGAGCTGCGCATCGCCGGGCTCGGCAGCGCGCCGGCCCATGGTCTGAAACGCGGCGTCGTGGTCAACATCGACGCGACCGTGCAGTCGATCCAGCAGGCGCTGAAAGAGGCCGAGATGATGGCCGACTGCAAGATCACGCGGGTCTACACCGGCATCACGGGCAGCCACATCCGCGGCCAGAACTCGACCGGCATGGTGATCGTGCGCGACAAGGAAGTCACGCCGGTGGACGTGGCCCGCGTCGTCGAGACCGCGAAGGCGATCAACATCCCGAACGACCAGCGGCTGCTGCTGGTCGAGCCGCAGGAGTTCGTGATCGACGGCCACGAGGTCAAGGAGCCGATCGGCATGAGCGGCGGGCGGCTCGAGGTCAAGGTGCACATCGTGACCGGCGCGCAGAGCGCGGCCGAGAACATCGTCAAGTGCGTGCGGCGCTGCGGGCTCGAGGTCGACCAGCTGGTGC
>DATCSE010000085.1:0-5386 GCA_036568605.1 Burkholderiaceae bacterium
TGTAGGGTCGTGCCCGGCCGCTTAGCATCGAGCAACATGCGCGCGAATCTCCCCGTGCCCGCCGGCGTGCCCGTCATCGACGTGAGCCCCTTGGTCACCGACCCAACGGCGGCGTCTGCGGCGTGCGCAGAGGTCGCCGAACACATCGGCGCGGCGTGCCGGGCCCATGGCTTCTTCTACGTCGTCGGCCATGGCGTCGACGAGGCTCTTTGCCGCCGCCTCGACGCGCTGAGCCGCGAATTCTTCGCGCTGCCCGAGACGCACAAGGCACGCGTGCGCATGGCGCTCGGCGGTGCCGCATGGCGCGGCTGGTTTCCGCTCGGCGGCGAGCTCACATCGGGCCGCCCCGACTGGAAGGAAGGCCTGTACCTCGGCGCCGAGCTGCCCGACGATGACCCGCGCGTGCGCGCCGGCTGGCCGCTGCATGGCCGCAATGTGTTCCCCGACGAGCCCGCGGCGCTGCGCGACACCGTGCTCACCTACCTCGCTGCGCTCACCGGATTGGGCCACGCGCTGATGCGCGGCCTCGCGCTGAGCCTGCAGCTCGACGCTCGATACTTTGCCGAACACGGCACCGCCGACCCGCTGGTGCTGTTCCGCATCTTCCAGTACCCGTCGCGGCCTGCCGCGCCGGACGTGCTCTGGGGCGTCGGCGAGCACACCGACTACGGCCTGCTGACGATCCTGCGGCAGGACGACGTCGGCGGCCTGGAGATCAAGACGGCGGCGGGCTGGAGTGCGGCACCGCCGATCCCCGAATCGTTCGTCTGCAACATCGGCGACATGCTGGAGCGCATGACCGGCGGCCACTACAAGTCCACGCCGCACCGCGTCGCGTTGAACAGCAGCGGGCGCGACCGCATCTCGCTGCCGTTCTTCTTCGACCCGAACTTCGCTGCGCGCGTCCAGCCGATCCCGCGCTACGCGCAGGCCGCGGCGCAAGCGATCGCGGCCGATCGCGCGAGCCGCTGGGACCACGCGAGCGTGCACGCGTTCGACGGCACCTATGGCGACTACCTGCTCGCCAAGGTGGGCAAGGTGTTCCCGGACCTGAAGCGCACGGTGCTCGAGCCGCGCGCCTGAACCCTCGTCGCAAGGCTAAGCGGCGTGCTCGTGCAGCCACGCCGCGGCCTGCCCGCGCGATGCGAGGCCGAGCTTGTCGAGGATGTTCGCGACGTGGCGCTTCACGGTGTGCGGGCTGATGTCGAGCACGCGCGCGATCACCTTGTTGCTGTCGCCGGCGGCGATGCGTTCGAGGACCTCGCGTTCGCGGGTGCTGAGTTCCGAATAGCCGGCCCCGCCCGGCACGCGCCCCCCGTCGCCGGCGGCGGCGCCTGCATCGGCCGCATGCGGCTGCGCGCCCACGCTCTCGCGCAGCGATACCGCGAGTCCGGCCAGTGCCTCGAGCTCTTCGCGCAGCGCAGCTTCCAGACGCGCACCCCAGCGGGTTTGTGCGAGCGGCACCAGCACCTGCGGGCCGGCCATCAACGCGTGACCACGCTCGCCTTCGCTGCGGATGCGCTGCAACGCCGGCGCGAGCGCGGTGGCTGCCGCGTCGAGCAGGCCGCACTGCAGCAGCGCGTGGGCCGCGCGCAGATGCAATTCGTTCACCTGGCCGAACGATTCCATCCTGCCGGTCGCGACCGGCAGCAGCCGCTGGAACAGCGCCGCCGCGTCCGGCCAGCGCCCCTCGGCCGCTGCGATGCGCGCCAGGTACGCGGCGGTGCGCGGTGCTTCGTCCTCGAAACTTGCCGCATCGAGCGGCCAGTTCGCGAACAGCCGCCCCCAGCGCTCCAGGCTCTCCGGGCTGCTGCCCGCCGCGTCGAGCACGCGGATCGCGAATATCGCGATGTCGGCGCGCCAGTGTCGCGCTGCCTCGGCATCCATGCCGGCGAGCTGCGCGAGCCAGTCTTCGAGCATGCGCTCGACAGGCTCGGCGCGCCCGCTCATCGCGTCGACCAGCGCCTGGAACACGCGCACGTTGGCACCCCGGGTGGCCCAGCTGGCCAGCCAGTGCAGATCGCTCGTCGCGAGCTGGGCGCCGGCCAGCGCCTCGTCCAAGCGCCCGGCCCAGAGCAAGGTGTACGCCTCGAGCAGATGCACGTCGGCACGCATCATCAGATCGCGCTCGCCGACGCGCAGCAGCGCGCCGCGGCAGTAGCGTTCGACCAATGCACGCATGCCGCGGATGCTGGCCCATGCGCTCGACGGCGCGCACATCCACCAGATGAACAGCGACCCGCCGCGCTCCATCACGTCGAGCTGCTCCGCGAACGCCGCGGGCAACTGCCCCTGCCTGCCGGTGCTCACCAGAATCGGACATTCGGTGGCAAGGAGGATCGCGCGAGCAGCGTCGCCGAGTGCTTGCGGCCGCAGTTCGTCCAGCAACGCAACGCATGCCTCCTCGCGCCCGGCGTTGCGCAGCGCCGCGGCGAGGTAGGCCTGCGCCAGCTGCCGCTCTGCCTCGTCGCCGCATGCGCGGGCTGCCGTGATCGCCGCCTCGCATGCGACTGTCATCTCGACCCATTGGCTTTCGTGAGCCAGGCAGGTTGCATACACGCGGTGCAGGCGCGCCGACCTGACATGCCGATCGACCGGGAACTGCTGGATCGCCCGGAGCAGCTCGCTGGCGCCTCCCTCGAGCAACAGCCGCTCGGAGGCGTCGGCCAGCACGCCTTCGGCTTCGCCGAACTCCCCGGCGCGCAGCAGGAACCCGACACGGCGCAGCGGATCTTCCTCGCCGGATGCAGCGCGCTTCAGCAGCTCGGGCAGCTCATCCGGCAAGCGCCTGCGCAAGCGCTCGTCGAGCGCTTCGCGGAACAGGTCGTGCAGCACCAGCGTGCGCTGCGGCGCGTCGAGCGCGGTGACGAACAGGCCGCGGCGCTCGATCTCGTCGAGCCGGTCGGCCGTCCGCGGGTCGCCGCTGACCGCGGCGCAGCGCGCATCGGTCAGCGCCGGCAGCACCGAGCAGCGCAGCAGGAAGTCGTGCAGCTCGGCCGGCATGTCGTCCAGCACCTCGCCGGCGAGGTAGTCGAACACGTGATGGTCGATGCGCGACTTCGCGCCGCTGGCGGCGGCCTGACCGGCCGCGCCCGGCCGCGAACGCAACGCCGCGAGACACAACCGCAGCCCGGCCGGCCAGCCTTGGGTGCGCTCGAACAGTTCGGCGATGCGTCCGCCAACCGCCGCGGCCTCGCCGGACGCGGCCGCGAAGTGCCCCAGCGCCAGCGCGTTCGCCTCGTCGGCATCGAAGCGCAAGTCATGCTGGCCGAACTCGGCAAGCTCGTCGGCGACGCGCAGCCGCGCGAGTGCGAGCGGCGGCTCGGCACGGGTGGAGAGCACCAGCGTCCACTGTGCCGGCAGCCGCTCGATCAGCGCGTCCAGCAGCCCATGCAGGGCCGGTGTCTGCACGCGGTGCAGATCGTCGAGCACGATCACGCCATGCGCCACGTCGGTGGCGGCGAGCGCGTTGACCAGTTCGGCGACAGCGCGCCGTGCGGCCGCCTCGCCGTCGGCCAGCTGCGCGATCAGCGCCTCGGGCGCGGTGCGCCACGGCAGGTCGAACGGCTCGAGCGCGGCGGTCAGGCAGGCGAACAGGCGCTGCGGGTCGTCGTCCTCGTCCAGCGACACCCAGGCGAGCGCGTTCGCGGGCGCTGCGGGCGGGTCTTCCAGGGGCTCCAGCAGCGCGGCCAGCGCACAGGTCTTGCCGAACCCGGCCGGCGCCAGCAGCAGCACGACGCGGCGCTGCCGCAGTGCCTCGCGCAGGCGCGACTCCAGCCGCGGCCGCGCGATGCGCGCGCTGCGCAGGCGCGGCGGCTGGATCTTGGTGCTGGCAAAGCGCAAGGCGTCCATGACGGCTGAAGACGTTTGAACTTGCGAACCGTGCGATCGCGCGCGAGGCGGCAGCGATCCGCGCGCGATTATCGAACAGCCGAATCGGAACCCGCCCCGAAGCACGGCAGAATGTCCGCCGGAATCCTTCGCCGCATGCAGCTCGCCGCCCTGCTTCCGATCCGCCCCGTCACCTACCTCGGCCACGTGCTGATCGCCGCCGTTTCAGGCGCGCTCGGGCGCTGGACCTTCCGCGCGAAGGACTTCAGCCAGGTGGTCGCCGACTGCAGCGCCCGCGCGGTGCCCATCGTGACCGTCGTCAACGTGCTGGTCGGCGCGATCCTCGCGTTCGTCGGCGCGGTGCAGCTGATCAAGTTCGGCGCCGGCATCTATGTCGCCGACGGCGTCGCGATCGCGGTCTCGCGCGAGATGGCGGCGATCATCACCGCGGTCGTGATGGCCGGCCGCACCGGCGCCGCGTTCGCCGCCGAGATCGCAACGATGCAGGCCAATGAGGAGGTCGACGCGCTCGAGGTGCTGGGGCTGGACGCGATCGACTTCCTGGTGCTGCCGCGCGTGCTCGCGTTGCTCGGGATGATGCCGCTCCTGTTCATCTACGCGGTGGCCACCGGGCTGTTCGGCGGCATGGTGGTGGCCTCCGGCATGCTGAACGTTTCGTCCGCGGCGTACATCGACCGCGTCGGCGATGCGCTGAGCTGGTCGCACCTCGGGCTGGGGCTGTCCAAGGCAGTCGTCTTCGGCGCGCTGATCGGGCTGGTCGGCTGCTACTGCGGCCTGTACGCGAAGCGCAATGCGGCCGGCGTCGGTGTCGCGACGACCAGCGCGGTCGTCGTCAGCATCGTCGGCATCATCGTGCTCGACGCGGTGTTCGCGCTGTGCGCGAACGCGCTGGACATCTGACGGACGATGACGCTGCTCGCCGTCGACCAACTCGAGATGCGCTTCGGCGATCGCCTGATCCAGACCGGCATCTCGTTCAAGATCGAGAAGGGCGCGATCTTCGCGGTGATGGGCGGCAGCGGCTGCGGCAAGAGCACGCTGCTCAAGCACCTGGTCGGGCTGCTTCCGCCGGCCGCCGGCCAGGTCACGTACAACGGCATCGACTACTGGGCCAGCGACGATGCGCAGCGCGCGAAGCTGCGTGCCGGGTTCGGGATGCTGTTCCAGAGCGCGGCGCTGTGGTCGTCGATGACCATCCTCGAGAACGTCTGCCTGCCGCTGGAGCAGCACACGACGCTGGACGCTGCGGCGCGCGAGCGGCGCGCGCGCGAGGCGCTCGAGTGGGTGGCGCTGGACAAGTTCGCCGACTTCTTTCCGGGCGACCTGAGCGGCGGCATGAAGAAGCGCGCCGGCCTCGCGCGTGCGATCGCGGCCGAGCCGCCGCTGCTGTTCCTCGACGAGCCGACCCGCGGACTCGACCTGCGCGCCTCAGACGATCTCCTTGCGCTGATCGGCGACGACCTGGTGTCGCGCCGCGGCACGACCGTGTTTCTGACGACGCACCGGATGGAGGAGGCCGAGCGGCTATGCGCCA
>DATCSE010000086.1:0-6563 GCA_036568605.1 Burkholderiaceae bacterium
CGGACTGCAGCGCGCGCGTCGCGTCGCTCGAGCGCATCGACGATCGCGACGTGCTCGTCGTACGAATGCTCGGCGGAGTGCGCCGACTGGTACATCAGCGCGATCAGCGAGCTGCGCGAGACCAGGTCGACCAGCATCTCGGCCAGCACCGCGTTGCCCAGCATGCGCGCGAGCACGACATGGAAGTCGGCCAGCAGGTGGGTGCGGCCCGAGACGTCGGTGCGCTGCAGCGCCGAGCGCTCGTTGCGCAGATGATCGCGCAGCTCGGCGATCTGCGCGGCGCTCAGCTCGGCGGCGGCGCGGCGGATGATCGCCGCCTCGAGCATGTTGCGCACCTCGAAGACCTGGCGTGCCTCCTCGACGCTGGGCTCGGCGACCCGCGCGCCGCGCGCCGGCTCCAGCGTGACCAGCTTGTCGCGACTGAGCTGGTTCAGCGCCTGGCGCACGATGGTGCGCGAGACCTTGAAGATGTCGGCGATCTTCTGCTCGGCCAGCTTGGTGCCCGGCATCAAACGGCGCTCGACGATCGCCGCGGTCACCGATTCGACGATGCGCTGCGTGACCGGGGTGTCGCCTGCCGCCTCCAGGCCTGCGGCACGCGCTGCGCCGGTGCGCGTCGCGCGTGCCGGCGGGCGCACGATTTGCAGGGTCTGGGCGGAACGGGCCATGGTGCGGACGCTTGATTTCAGCGGCAAAGTGTATACACTTTTGCCGGAATCACAAGCGCTTTCCGGAGGCCTCGATGGGCAAGCTCACCACCCACGTACTCGACACCGCGAACGGCTGCCCGGCCGCCGGCATGCCGGTGCGCCTGTACCGCATCAAGGACGGCGAGGCGACGCTGGTCAAGTCCCTCACGCTGAACCACGACGGCCGCGCCGATGCGCCGCTGCTCGAGGGCGCGACCTTCGTGCCAGGCACGTACCGGCTGGTGTTCGCGCTGGGCGCGTACTTCCGCGCGCGCGGCGCGGCGCTGTCCGAACCGCCGTTCCTCGACGAAGTGCCGCTGGACTTCGGCTTGGCCACGGTCGGCGCGCACTACCATGTGCCGCTGCTCGCCAGCCCCTGGTCGTATTCGACCTACCGGGGCAGTTGAGGGTAATCACGTATGCAGGTCTTTCGGTAGACTGTATACAGTTTCAAGCGTCGCCGCGGAGCCCGGTGCCTAGTGCCGCCGGTCGTGATGTCACCGTCCTTACAGAGCCCGCTGTGGTAAGGAACAGATGCCGGTGTGCTTCTTGCTGCACCGGCGGTTTGAACCGGAGACCGCACTTGCCATGGACGCGTATCTGCTCGACTGGCTCAACCTGCTGCTGCGTTGGGCCCATGTGATCACCGGCATCGCCTGGATCGGTGCCTCGTTCTACTTCGTCGGGCTGGACAACAGCCTGACCCCGCCCGAAGACCCGAAAGACAAGGAGAAGGGCATAGGCGGCGAGCTCTGGGCCGTGCACGGCGGGGGCTTCTACCACCAGCAGAAGTACCCGGTCTCGCCGAAGAAGCTGCCCGAGCATCTGCACTGGTCGATGTGGGAGAGCTACTCGACCTGGCTCACCGGCTTCGCGCTGTTCACGGTGCTCTACCTCTACCAGGCCAGCACCTTCCTGATCGACAAGACGGTGTTCGATTGGTCGCCGCCGGCCGCGATCGCGACCGCGCTCGCCTTCTTCGTCGCGTTCTGGGTCATCTACGACCTGATCTGCCGCGCGTTCGGCCGCGGCAAGAACGGCGACGTGGTCGTCGGCGTGCTGGTCTTCGCGTTCATCGTGTTCGCGTCGTGGCTGTCGTGCCGGCTGTTCGCCGGGCGCGCCGCGTTCCTGCTGGTCGGCGCGATGATGGCCACGACGATGAGCGCGAACGTGTTCTTCTGGATCATCCCGGGGCAGCGCAAGGTCGTCGCGGCGCTGCGCGCCGGGCAGCCGGTGGACCCGATCCACGGCCAGCGCGGCAAGCAGCGCAGCGTGCACAACACCTACTTCACGCTGCCGGTGCTGTTCGCGATGATCTCGAACCACTACGGCTTCCTGTACCAGGGCCAGCACAACTGGGTCGTGCTGGTCGCGATCATGCTCGGCGGCGCGCTGATCCGCACCTCGTTCGTGCTGCGCCACAAGGCGCTCGCGTTCGGCAAGGCAGTGCCGTGGCAGTACGCGGTGATCGGCACGCTGGTGCTCGGCGGCGTGGTGTTCGCGATGCTGCCGGCGCCGCAGGCCACCGCGGTGGCGGCCAAGTCGGTCACGTTCGCCGACGTGCAGCCGGTGATCGCGCAGCGCTGCCAGATGTGCCACAACGAGCAGATGCAGAGCAAGAACGTGCGGCTGGACTCGGCCGACGAGATCGCGAAGCACACGCAGCAGATCTTCCAGCAGGCCGTCGCGCTGAAGACCATGCCGCTGAACAACGCGACCCAGATCACCGACGCCGAGCGCGCGCTGATCGGGCGCTGGTACGAAGGCGGCGCGCCGACCCGGTAGCGCCGTACGCACCCCGCCCGATGTCGACCCTGCTGATCCGCCACGCGACGCTGCTCGTCACGATGGACGCGCAGCGCCGCGAGATCGCGGACGGCGCGGTCTTCGTGCGCGACGGCGTGATCGAGGCGGTCAGCAGCAGCGCCGAGCTGCCGGACAGTGCCGACGAGGTGATCGATGCGCGCGATCGGATCGTGATCCCCGGTCTGGTCAACACGCACCACCACATGGTGCAGACGCTGACGCGTGCGCTGGTGCAGGACGAGGAGCTGTTCGGCTGGCTGCGCGGCCTGTACCCGATCTGGGCGAACCTGACGCCCGAGATGGTCCGCATCAGCACGCAGACCGCGATGGCCGAGCTGCTGCTGTCGGGCTGCACGACCAGCAGCGACCACCTGTACATCTACCCGAACGGCATCCGCCTCGACGACAGCATCGAAGGCGCGGCGCAGATCGGCATGCGCTTCCATGCGGCGCGCGGTGCCATGAGCGTCGGCGAGAGCCAGGGCGGGCTGCCGCCGGACCGCGTCGTCGAGGACGAAGCGGCGATCCTCGCCGAGACGCAACGCCTGATCGAGCGCTGGCACGTCCCGGAGCGCCACGCGATGCTGCGCATCGTCGTCGCGCCGTGCTCGCCGTTCTCGGTGAGCCGCGAGCTGATGCGCGACTCGGCCGTGCTGGCCCGGCAATACGGTGTCTCGCTGCACACGCACCTGGCCGAGAACGACAACGACATCGCCTACACGCGCGAGCGCTTCGGCTGCACGCCGGCCGAGTATGTCGAGGCCCTGGGCTGGACCGGGCGCGATGTCTGGTGCGCGCACTGCGTGAAGCTCGATCGGCCCGGCATCGGGTTGTTCGCGAGAAGCGGCACCGGCGTCGCGCATTGCCCGTGTTCGAACATGCGGCTCGCGTCCGGCATCGCGCCGATCCGCGCGATGCGCGATGCCGGCGTCAGCGTCGGCCTGGGCGTCGACGGCGCCGCGTCGAACGATGCGGGCCACATGCTGGGCGAAGCGCGCACCGCGATGCTGCTGCAGCGCGTGCAGCACGGCCCGGCCGCGATGAGCGCCCGCGAGATGCTCGAGATCGCGACGCTGGGCGGTGCGAAGGTCCTGAACCGCGACGACATCGGCGCGCTCGCGCCGGGCATGTCGGCCGACGTCGCGATCTTTCCGCTGGACGGCATCGCCACGGCCGGCGCGCTGCACGACCCGCTGGCGGCGCTGCTGTTCTGCCAGGTGCCGCGCGTGACGCACAGCATCGTCGCCGGCCGCGTCGTCGTGCGCGACGGCGAGCTGACGACGCTGGAGCTGCCGGTCCTGGTCGAGCGGCACAATGCGCTGGCGCGCGAGCTGCTGGAGGCGTCGCGCCATGCCGGATGAGCCTACCGATGAGCGCACGTATCGCTGCCTCCATACTGCTGTCGCTTGCCGCGTCTTCGCCGGGGGTGGCGCGTGCCGCCGCGGTCGACCTCGCGGCCCTGTGGGATTTCGCCAAGCCCGAGCTCAGCGAACAACGCTTCCGCGCCGCGCTGGCCGGCGCGAGCCCCGATGACGCGCTGATCCTGCAGACCCAGATCGCGCGCACTCACGGCCTGCGCGGCGAGTTCGCGAAGGCGCGCGAGATCCTGCGCTCCGTCGAGCCTCAGCTCGCCGCGGCGAGCG
Source organism: Burkholderiaceae bacterium (assembly GCA_036568605.1). GTDB lineage: Bacteria > Pseudomonadota > Gammaproteobacteria > Burkholderiales > Burkholderiaceae_C > DATCSE01. Next base: position 4,139 of record DATCSE010000086.1, read on the forward strand.
CGGAGGTGAAGGTGCGCTACGCGCTGGAACTGGGCCGCAGCTACGCGTCGCCGGCCCATCCGGCCGAATCGCAGACCCCGGAAGCCCGCGAGCGCGCGCGCGGCGCCTACCAGCAGGCGCTCGACCAGGCGAAGGCGGCGCAGCTCGATGGCCTCGCGGTCGATGCGTTGCACATGTTCGCGTTCGTCGACACCGCGCCGGCCGATCAGCTGCGCTGGGGCCGCGAAGCGCTGGCCGTCGTCGAAGCCTCGAACCAGGAGGCGGCCAAACGCTGGGAGGCCTCGATCCGGAACAACGTCGGCCTGGCGCTGCACCAGCTGGGCCGGTATGACGAGGCATTGGCGGAGCTGAACGCGGCGCTCGCGCTGCGCGAGCGCGGCTCGAACCCGCAGGCTGTGCGTGAAGCGCGCTGGATGGTGGCCTGGACGCTGCGCGCGCTCGGCCGCACCGATGAAGCGCTGGCGATCCAGCTGCGTCTCGAACGCGAGAACGATGCGGCCGGCATGCGCGACGAGTATGTCTACGAGGAGCTTGCCGAGCTGTACAAGCGCAAGGGCGATGCCGAGCGCGCTGCGCACTACGCGGCGTTGCACGCCCAGGCCCGGCCTGGGGGCGCGAAGTGAGTCCCGTTGCCGAACGCACCGAACGCGATGTCCGCATCGACCTCGCGGCCGCCTATCGCCTCGCGGCGCAGCGCGGCTGGGACGACACGGTCTACACGCATCTGTCGGCCAGCGTGCCGGGCGAGCCGGGCGTCTACCTGATCAACCCGTTCGGCGCGCGCTTCGACGAGATCACCGCGTCCAGCCTCGTGAAGGTGGACACGCAAGGCCGCGTCGTCGACGGCACGAACCGGCGCGTGAACCCGAGCGGCTTCGCGATCCACGGCGCGATTCATGCGGCGCGGCCCGAGCTCGAATGCGTGGTGCACCTGCACACGAACTGGGGTGTCGCGCTCGCGATGCTGCCCGGCGGCTTGCAGCCGACCTCGCAGTGGGCGATGCGCCTGTATGGCCGGCTGGGCCGTCACGCCTACGAAGGGCTCGCGCTCGGGGCCGACGAGCAGCGCCGGCTGGTCGCGAACCTCGGCACACTCGACGGGCTGATCCTCGAGAACCACGGCCCGCTGACGGTCGGCCGCACGGTCGCCGAAGCCTGGATGCTGATGTACCTGCTCGACCGCGCGGCCCAGGCGCAACTGAGCGCGATGGCCGCGAGCGGCGGCCGCGTTCAGGTCGTCAGCGACGAGCTCGCGGCGCTGACGTATCGCCAGTGGGTCGGCGACGGCAGCGAGCGCGACGGCGACCTCGAATGGCCGGCGCTGCTGCGCGGGCTGGACCGCGACGATTCGAGCTATCGCGACTGACGCGGCGACATCGGTTGTGGTGCGCGGGACGCACTAGCATCACGCCTCCGTTGCCCAACCGATCCGAGAGAAGGAGTACGAGATGCCCACGATCCGCGTCGAAATGTTCGAAGGCCGCACCCCGGAGCAGAAGCGTGCGCTCGCGAAGGAGCTGACCGATGCCTGCGTGCGGGCGATCGGCGCGTCGCCCGACAGCGTCGACATCCTGATGTTCGATATCAAGAAGCAGGATTGGGCGACCGCCGGTGTGCTGTGGAGCGACCGGGACGTCGCGAAGAAGCCGTAGCCGGATCGTCCGCCCCGCCCGATACCACAGCGGCGGTGCCGTCGGCCCTCAGGTGCACGATCAGGCCGAAGGCCGTGCACAGCCAGTCGATCATCGCGCCGGCATCGCGGCCCGAGAGGCTGGGCTCGGACTGCGTCGAGCCGGCGGGGGTGGGAATCATGGTGGTCTCCTTTGCAGAACCAGGCGGCTTTGCACTCGAACCGTAGCGGGAATTCCACGCGCGTCAACTGACCCTACTGGCCTTGCAGGATCGGGCAAGAATGCAGCAGGAATCGGCATTGCCGTGCCCCGGGGTGTCGCCGTAGTCTCGTGACCCTCTCGAAGGAGCATGGGATCCATGGTGAATCTGAATGTGAATGGCAAGAGCGTCCGGCTCGACGCGCCCGAGGAAATGCCGCTGCTGTGGGCGCTGCGCGATGTCGCGAACCTGACCGGCACGAAGTACGGCTGCGGCATGGCGCTGTGCGGCGCCTGCACGGTGCACGTGGACGGCGCGGCCACGCGCTCGTGCATCACGCCGGTGGGCACGGTCGCCGGCAAGAAGATCACGACGATCGAGGCGGTCGGCCAGGGCGCGAACGACAAGGTCGGCCGCGCGGTGCAGGCGTCGTGGCGCAAGCTCGACGTCGCGCAGTGCGGCTACTGCCAGTCGGGCCAGATCATGTCGGCTTCGGCGCTGCTGGCGAGCAACCCGCATCCGACGGATGCCGACATCGACGATGCCATGTCCGGCAACATCTGCCGCTGCGGGACCTATGTGCGCATCCGCGAAG
>DATCSE010000087.1:0-2264 GCA_036568605.1 Burkholderiaceae bacterium
GTCGACGCTGATCGCCGCGGTCTGCGGCCGGCCGCTCGCGCCGCGCCACGCGACCTACCTGCCGTTCCGCGCCGCGGACGGCGCGACGATCGACCAAGGCCTCGCGATCCACTTCCCGGCGCCGCATTCGTACACCGGCGAGGCGGTGCTCGAGCTGCAGGCGCATGGCGGCCCGGTCGTGCTGCAGTTGCTGCTCGCGCGCTGCCTCGAAGCCGGCGCGGCGATCGGCCTGCGGCTGGCCGAGCCCGGCGAGTTCACCGAGCGTGCGTTCCTGAACGACAAGCTCGATCTCGCGCAGGCCGAGGCGGTCAGCGACCTGATCGACGCGAGCACCGAAGCGGCCGCGCGCTCGGCCGGGCGTTCGCTGGCCGGCGCGTTCTCGGCCGAGATCAACGCGCTGCGCGACCGGCTCGTCGAGCTGCGCATGCTGGTCGAAGCGACGCTGGACTTTCCCGAAGAGGAGATCGATTTCCTCGAGCAGGCCGACGCGCGCGGCCGCCTGCAGCGCGCGGTCGACCAGCTCGATGCGGTGCTGGACCGTGCACGGCAAGGCGCGCTGCTGCGCGACGGCATGCATGTCGTGCTGGCGGGCCAGCCGAACGTCGGCAAGAGCTCGCTGCTGAACGCATTGGCCGGCGCCGAGCTTGCGATCGTCACGCCGATCGCCGGCACGACGCGCGACAAGGTCAGCGAGACGATCCAGATCGAAGGCGTGCCGGTGCATGTGGTCGACACCGCTGGGCTGCGCGAGGTCGGCGATACGGCGAGCGACGAGGTCGAGCGCATCGGCATCGCGCGTAGCTGGGCCGAGATCGAAGCGGCCGACGCGGTGATCCTGCTGCATGACCTGACGCGTGCCGGCGATGCGGCCTACGACGCGGCCGACGCGCAGATCGCCGCGCGGCTGCCGCGCGCATTGCTCGACGGCGACCGGCTGCTGCATGTCTACAACAAGGTCGATGCAGCGGCCCACGAGTCCGCCGGCGGCGACGTAGCCCTGCGCATCTCGGCCAAGACCGGCGCCGGCATCGCCGCGTTGCGCGCGAAGCTGCTCGCGCTCGCCGGCTGGCACGCCCAGCCCGACGGTGTGTTCATCGCCCGCGCCCGCCACGTGCAGGCGCTGCGCCGCACCCGCGAGCACCTCGCGCACGCGCAGGCCCATGCAAACCAAGCCGACGCGGCGCTCGATCTCTTCGCCGAGGAGCTGCGCCTCGCGCACGACGCGCTCGGCACGATCACCGGCGCATTCACGCCGGACGATCTGCTGGGCGAGATCTTCAGCCGCTTCTGCATCGGCAAATGACGGCGCACCGACCGGACGAGCGGGGCCGCCGCGGCGACGGAAGGCGTGATCGACGCCGCCGGTCGGTTGTGGGGCCGGCCCGGAACCGCCAATAATGCATGTCGAGCCGATGACAACGGCACCGGCGGTTTCGCGCTGACCCCGCGCGCGGCACCGCCTGTGCGGAGAGAACATGGATATCAATGCACTGGTGCAGGCCCTGCAAACCCTGAATGCCGAGGACGCATTCCGGCCGCGCCTGACCCTCGATCAGTGGCGCCTGATCGCACCGTACCTGACGCGTCACGAGATCCGTGCCGGCGACCTGCTGATCAAGCAGGGCGACGCCGATCGCACGATGTACCTGCTCGAGCAAGGCAGCCTGCAGGTCTTCGTGACCGGCGGCCCGCCGGGCAGCAGCCGGATCGCGATCCTGCGCGCCGGCTCGGTCGTCGGCGAGCCGGGGCTGTTCGGCGACAGCCCGCGCATGGCGAACGTCGAGGCGATGACGCCGTGCGCGGTCTGGGCCTTGCGCGGGCCGCGGCTGGAGGAACTGGCGCAGCGTCAGCCTGCGCTGGTGCTGGAGCTGCTGCGTACCGCCGGCGGCGTGATGGCGATGCGGATGCGCGCGAACCTGGCGAAGCAGATCCCGTTCAGCTGAACGGCTGATCCGCACCCCCCCGTTCGCCCTGAGCCTGTCGAAGGGCCGGGGGCGCGCGGGGCTTCGACAGGCTCAGCCCGAACGGGGGCAAGTGTGCCGGGCTCTCAGTGCCCCTCGAAGCTCACCATCGTGAACACCGGCAGCCCGGACGCGCGGATCTTGTCGCCGCCGCCCAGCTCCGGCAACTCGACGATCGCCGCCCCTTCGATCACGCGCGCGCCCAGCCGCTCGAGCAGCCGCCGGCCGGCCAGCATGGTGCCGCCTGTCGCGATCAGGTCGTCGATCAGCACGATGCGGTCGCCAGGCTTCACCGCGTCGGTG
>DATCSE010000088.1:0-11466 GCA_036568605.1 Burkholderiaceae bacterium
GCCGGTGCACGCGTCGAGGACGTCGCCCAGGCCCAGGCTCAGCTCGAGGTCACGCGCGCCGAGCAGGCGTTGCTGAAGCACCAGCTCGACGAGGCCACGCTGAAGGCGCCGCTCGATGCCGTCGTGCGGGCACGCCTGCTCGAGCCCGGCGACATGGCGTCGCCGCAGCGTCCGGCCTACACGCTCGCGGTGACGCAGCCGAAATGGGTGCGCGCCTATCTGCCCGAGAATCGGCTCGCGCAGGTGCGCCCCGGCATGGCGGCGAGCATCGCGATCGACGGCCAGCCCGACAGCCGCCTCAGCGGCAAGGTCGGCTCGATCTCGTCGGTCGCCGAGTTCACGCCGAAGACCGTGCAGACCGAAGAGCTGCGCACCAGCCTGGTCTACGAGCTGCGCGTGCTCGTCGACGATCCGCAGGACCTGCTGCGGCTCGGCATGCCGGCCACCGTGCGGCTCGCGCTCGCTCCGCCGGCACCGGACCGGGCGCCGACCCGACCTTGAACGGCTCGACAGGGCCGACCCACCGTGACCGACCAAGCCGCCCCCGCGCTGCTCGCCGAAGGCGTTTCGCACGGCTTCGTCGTCAAGGAGACGAAGCGCCGCACGCAGGCGCTGAACAACGTGTCGCTGCAGGTCGAGCGCGGATCGCTGACCGCGCTGGTCGGCCCCGACGGCGCCGGCAAGACCACGCTGTTGCGGCTGGCGGCCGGTCTGCTGCGCGCCGAGGCCGGCCGCCTCATGGTGCTGGGCCTCGATACCGCACGCGAGCCGCAGGCGGTGCAGGACCGCATCGGCTACATGCCGCAGCGCTTCGGCTTGTACGAAGACCTGAGCGTGCAGGAGAACCTGGACCTGTACGCCGACCTGCATGGCGTGCCGCGCGATCAGCGCGGCGCACGCTACGCGCGGCTGATGGAGATGACCGACCTCGGCCGCTTCACCGCGCGCCCGGCCGGCAAGCTTTCGGGCGGCATGAAGCAGAAGCTCGGGCTGGCCTGCACGCTGGTGCGCACCCCGGAGCTGCTGCTGCTCGACGAGCCGACGGTCGGCGTCGACCCGCTGTCGCGCAGCGAGCTGTGGCAGATCGTCGAGCAGCTCGTGCGCGACGAGCAGATCACCGTGCTGATCACCACCGCGTACCTCGACGAAGCCGAGCGCTGCAGTCGCGTGTTCCTGCTGCGCGGCGGCACGCTGCTGGCGGCCGGGCGGCCCGAGGAGATCCGCGATCGGGCGCAAGGCCGCTGCTTCGTCGTCAGCCCCGCGGCGGGCGAGCCGGCACGCCTGCTGCAATCGCGCCTGCTCGATGCGAATGCGGCGACCATCGTCGATGCGGTCCCGCACGGCGGCGACGTGCGCTTCATCACCGCGGCCGGCGTCGCGGCGCCGCAGATCGAGCGCCTGCTCGGCACCCAGCCTGCGCGCGCGGTGCCGGCGCGCCTGGAGGATGGGTTCATGGTGCTGCTGCGCGAGCAGGAGCCGATGCTCCCGCCGGCCGCGGCCCCCGGTGCCGCTACGACGCCGACTGCATCGATGCAGAACGCCGACGCAAGTCGGGCCGATGTGGTCATCGAAGTCCGCGACCTGGTCCGCCGGTTCGGCGACTTCACCGCGGTCGCGAACACCAGCTTCTCGGTCCGGCGCGGCGAGGTCTTCGGGCTGCTGGGCCCCAACGGCGCCGGCAAGACGACGACGTTTCGCATGCTGTGCGGGCTGCTGCCGGCCACCAGCGGGCATCTGCGCGTCGCCGGGGTGGACCTGCGCCACGCGCGCGCGCCGGCGCGGCAGCGCATCGGCTATGTCTCTCAGAAGTTCGCGCTCTACGCCAACCTGACGGCCGACGAGAACCTGCGCTTCTTCGCCGGCGCGTACGGACTGCGCGGCGCCCGCGCGCAGTCGCGCATCGAGGCCGTGCGCCGTCAGTTCGGACTGCAGCAGATGGCCGCGTCGCCCAGCGGTCAGCTGCCCGGCGGCTACAAGCAGCGCCTGGCGATGGCGGCGGCGCTGCTGCACGAGCCGGAGATCCTGTTCCTCGACGAGCCGACCAGCGGCGCCGATCCGCTCGCGCGGCGCGAGTTCTGGCATCGCATCACCGCGCTGGCCGCGCAGGGCACGACCATCGTCGTGACCACGCATTTCATGGAAGAAGCCGAGTACTGTGACCGCATCGTGATCCAGGACGCCGGCACGCTGCTCGCGATCGGCACGCCGCAGGAGGTGCGCCAGCGCTCGGGCGGGGCGGACATGGAGCAGGCGTTCATCCGCATCGTGGAGCAGGCGCGGCGCGGCGGCCCTCACCCCGGCCCTCTCCCGCGAGCGGGAGATGGAGGAACTCCGCACAGCTCGTCCCTTCTGCCCCTTGCGGGAGAGGGAGGAATCCGGCGTGCCTCGTCCCCTCTCCCGCTTGCGGGAGAGGGTTAGGGTGAGGGCCAACGCGTGACGACAACCTCCACAACCAGCAGCTTCTGGCTCCGCCTGCTCGCCTTGACCAAGAAGGAAGTGCGACAGCTGCTGCGCGACAAGAGCAACCTCGCGATCGGCCTGGTGCTGCCGATGCTGCTGATCCTGATCTTCGGCTACGGCTTGTCGCTGGACGTCAAGAACGCGCCGGTCGCGATCGTGCTCGAGGATTCGTCGCCCGGCGCGGCCGATGTGGTCGCGGGCCTGCAGCTGTCGCCGGTGTTCTCGCCGTTGCCGGTGGCCTCCATGCACGACGCCGAAGCGTTGATGCGCGACCATCGCATCGACGCGATCGTGCGCGTGCCCGGCGACTTCTCGAGCCGGCTCGCCGCGAACCAGGCGAGCCTGCAGCTGATCGTGCACGGCGCCGATGCCGGCCGCGCCCGCATCGTGCAGGCGTACCTCGAAGGCGCGATCGGCCAGTGGGCCGCGCGCCAGGCCGATCGGCAAGGCGCTGCGGCCGGGAACGCACCGCCGTTCGGCGCGATCGCGATCGAGCAGCGGCTGTGGTTCAACGCCGCGAACAGCAGCACCTGGTACCTGGTGCCGGGGCTGATCGTGCTGATCATGACCATCGTCGGCGCGTTCCTGACGGCGCTGGTCGTCGCACGCGAATGGGAGCGCGGCACGCTGGAGGCGCTGTTCGTCACGCCGGTGCGGCCCACCGAGATCCTGATCGCGAAGTTGATTCCGTACTTCGGCGTCGGCCTGATCGGGCTTGCGATGTGCCTGGTCGCCGCACGCGTGCTGTTCGAGGTGCCGATGGTGGGTTCGCTCGCGATCCTGCTGCTGAGCTCGGTGCTGTACCTGCTGGTCGCCCTCGGCATCGGCCTCTTGATCTCGTCGGTCACGAAGAACCAGTTCCTCGCGAGCCAGGTCGCGCTGCTCGCGAGCTTCATGCCGGCGATGATGCTATCGGGCTTCCTGTTCGACCTGCGCAACGTGCCGCTGGTGATTCGCGCGGTCGGGCAGGTGCTGCCGGCCACCCACTTCATGGAGCTGATCCGCACGCTGTTCCTCGCCGGCAACGTGTGGCCGCTGATCGTCAAGGACTGCGCGATCCTCGCCGCGTACGCGGTCGTGCTGCTCGCGCTCGCGCGCGCGGTCACGCGCAAGAGGCTCGCGTGAGGGCCGCATGAACGACAACCGCTTCGTCGCATTCGTGCTGCGCGTGGCCGCGCTGTGCCGCAAGGAGCTGCTCGCGATCCTGAAGGACCCCGCGAACCGCGTGATCCTGATCGCGCCGGCGATCGTGCAGAGCCTGCTGTTCGGCTACGCCGCGACCTATGACCTGAGCGACGTGCCGTACGCGGTGCTGGACCGCAGCCGCAGCCCGACCTCGGCCGAGCTGCTCGCCCGGCTCGATGCGACCGGCGTGTTCCACCGCGTCGCGACGCTGGAGACCGAGGCGCAGATGCGCGACGCGATCGACACGCAGCAGGCGCTGCTCGCGATCCGTATCGACCCGCGCCTGGAGGCGCAGTTGCACGCCGGCGCGACCTCGCCGCTGCAGCTGATCGTCGACGCGCGCAACTCCAACACCGCCGGCTCGGCGGTCGCGTATGTCAGCGCGGTGGTCGACGCCTACAACCGCGCGCTGCGCGAGCGCCACGGACTGCAGGCCGCGACGCCGATCGAGATCGAGACCCGCGCCTGGTACAACCCCAACCTCGAGACGCGCTGGAACCTGATGCCCGGCATGATCGCGACGCTGAGCATGCTGCAGACGCTGCTGCTCACCGCGCTCTCGGTCGCGCGCGAGCGCGAGCAAGGCACGTTCGACCAGCTGCTCGTGACGCCGCTCTCGCCGCTGGAGATCATGATCGGCAAGGCGCTGCCGCCGATCGCGGTCGGGCTCACGCAGGCGACGCTGATCCTCATCGTCACGCGCGGCTGGTTCGGCGTGCCGCTGGCCGGCTCGCCCGGTTCGTTCGTCACGCTGTACATCGGGCTGACCGCGTTCACGGTCGCGAGCGTCGGTGTCGGGCTCTCGATCTCGGCGCTGTCGGCCAACATGCAGCAGGCGATGCTCTACACGTTCGTGCTGATGATGCCGCTGGTGCTGCTGTCGGGCCTGACGACGCCGATCGCGAACATGCCCGAGGCGCTGCAGACCGCCACGCTCGCGAACCCGCTGCGCTACGCGATCGACCTGGTGCGGCGCGTGTACCTCGAGGGCGTCGGCCTCGCGACGGTCGTGCCCGACCTGATCCCGCTGGCGATCATCGCGGCGGTCACGCTGCCGACGGCGGCCTGGCTGTTCCGCCATCGGCTCGCTTGACGAAGGAGCATTCGATGGATCGGCGCTACTGCCCTCGCTCACATCCGCTTGCCGCGACGGCGGCCGTGCTGCTGTGGCTCGCCGGCTGTGCCGCGGTCGGCCCGGACCACGTCGCGCCGCAGACCGAAGCACCGGCGCGCTGGTCCGATTGGCACGGCGGCGATGCGACGCTGGCCGCGCCGGCCGCATCGCCCGATGCGCAGCAGCTCGCGCGTGCCGACTGGTCGGCATTCGACGACCCGACGCTGCTGCGCCTGCAAGCGATGGCCGCCGACGCGAACCAGGACATCCAGGCCGCGGCGCTGCGCTTCGCGCAAGCCCGCGTGCAGCAGACGATGGCCGCCGCGCAGCGCGACCCGCAGCTCGCGGCGCGCGCCGGCATCAGCGAGCAGCGCCAGAGCGAAGTCGGCTCCGGAACGCGCCTGATCGACGCGATCGCGCCGGCCCAGAACCGCGACGCGATCATCGGCGTGCTCAGCGACCCGTACACGCTGTACCAGGCCGGCTTCGACGCCTCGTGGGAGCCGGACCTGTGGGGCCGCGTGCGGCGTTCGGTCGAAGCGGCGCAGGCGAGCAGCGATGCGGCGCGTGCAAGCGTGCGGCAGATTCAGTGGAGCATCGCCGCCGAGATCGCCCGTGCCTACTTCCAGCTGCGCAACGTCCAGCAGCAGCTCGATCTCGCGCAGGCCGACATCGCCGTGAGCCGCGACGCGCTCGCGCTGCTGCGCGCGAAAGTCGGCGGCGGGCTGCTCGACGACAGCGCGCCGGTGCGCCAGCGCCAGCAGCTCGACGGCCTCGAGGCGCGCCTGCCGCAACTGCGTGCGCAGGAGGCGCAGGCGATCAACCAGCTGACGTTGCTGGTCGGCGCACGGCCCGGCGCGCTGAACGAGGCGCTGGCCAAGCCCGCCGCGGCGAACGATGCCGCCTCGGACCGCCGTTGGCCCGACCTCGCGCTCGGCGTCCCGTCCGAGCTCGCGCATCGCCGCCCGGACATCGCCGCCGCCGAAGCACGGCTGCACGCGGCGACCGCGCAGATCGGCATCGCCAACGCCGATCTCTACCCGCGCATCACGCTAGGCGCGAGCTTCGGCTTCGAGAGCGTGGGCGCGCAACGCTTCGGCGAATGGGGCAGCCGCCAGTGGACGATAGGCCCGAGCCTGAGCCTGCCGATCTTCGACCAGGGCCGGCGCCGCAGCACGATCGCGCTGCGCGAGCTCGAGCAGCAGGAAGCCGCGGTCGCCTATCAGCAGACCGTGCTGCGAGCGTGGCACGAGGTCGATACCGCCGTCAGCGCCTACATGGCCGAGCGGCAACGCCAGCAGCGGCTGGCCCGGCAGGTCGCCGACAGCCGCGACGACCTGGCGCTCGCGCAGGCCAAGTACCGCCACGGCATGACCGATGCGCTGCCCGCGCTCGATGCGCAGCGCGCGTTGCTGCAGGCGCAGCGCGACGCGGCCGACAGCGCCGGTCAACTGCAGGTCGCACTGGTGGCGGTCTACAAGGCGCTGGGCGACGGCGGCGCGGCATCGCAACCGGCGCATGCCGCTTTGGCAGAATCGGCGCGTGCCCCACGCCCTGCTGCTCGTTGAAGACGACCCTGCGATCGCGCACACGGTCGTCTACGCGCTGCAGCGCGACGGCTTTGCAGTCGAGCACGTGCTGCTGCTGCGCGAAGCGCTGCAACGCGTACTCGACGCGCCGCGGCGTTATGGCGCATTGATCCTGGACCTCGGCCTGCCCGACGGCAACGGGCTGGATCTGTGTCGCGAGCTTCGCCGCCGCGACAGTGCGCTGCCTATCCTGGTGCTCAGCGCACGCGGCGAAGAGATGGACCGCGTGCTGGGCCTGGAGCTCGGCGCCGACGATTACCTGACCAAGCCCTTCAGCCCGCGCGAGTTGAGCGCGCGCGTGCGCTCGCTGCTGCGCCGCAGTGCGCTCGGCTCGACGGCCGGGGCCGATGCGCCGGCCGCGACACCGTCGCCGCTGTTCGAGCACGACCCAGCGGGGAGCCGGATGCGCTTGGCCGGCCAGTGGCTCAAGCTGACGCGCCGCGAATACGGCGTGCTGCGCTCGCTGCTGCGGCGGCCCGGCCAGGTCTGGTCGCGCGAGCAGTTGCTCGACGCGGTCTGGGGCGGCGACGCCGACAGCGCCGACCGCACCGTCGACACGCACGTGAAGACCTTGCGCGCGAAGCTGCGCGAGGTCTGCCCCGACCTCGAGCTGATCGTCACGCACCGCGGGCTCGGTTATTCGCTGGACTTGCCGCCGATCGAGCCCGCGACGAAGACGCCAACGCCGTGAAGCTCGGCCTGCGGCTGCTGCTGGGCTTCTTCCTGATCAGCGGGCTGGCCGCGTTCTTCGTGCTGCGCGTGTTCGTGCTGGAGGTGCGGCCCAGCGTGCGCGAGGTGATGGAGGACATGCTGGTCGACACCGCCAACATCCTCGCCGAGCTCGCGCGCGACGACCTCGCGCGCATGCCTGCCGGCGGCACGCTCGAGGGTTCGCGCTTCGCCGCGAGCGTGCGCGACTACGCGTCGCGGCCCGTCTCCGCGCAGATCTGGGGGCTGGACAAGCGCAGCCTCGACTATCGCGTCTACGTGACCGATGCGAGCGGGCGTGTCGTGTTCGACTCCGGCCTGCCGGGCGGTGCATCGGCCGTGGGCCAGGACTACTCGCGCTGGCGCGACGTCAAGCTGACGCTGGACGGCCGCTACGGCGCACGTGCGACCCGCGAGGTGCAGACCGACGAGCGCAGCTCGGTGCTGTACGTGGCCGCGCCGGTCAAGGACGGCGATCGCGTGCTGGGCGTGCTGACGGTCGCCAAGCCGGTCAGCACGGTGCAGCCGTTCGTCGACCGTGCCGAGCGCAAGATCCTGCTGTCGGGCGCGTGGCTGCTCGGGCTCTCGCTGGTGATCGGCGTGCTCGTGACCGGCTGGGTCGTCTGGTCGGTGCGCCTGCTGCGCCGCTATGCGCAGCAGGTGCAGTTCGGCGAGCGGCTCGCCGCGCCGGCCATCCCCGGCGAGCTGGGCGAGCTCGCGAAGGCGATGCAGGCGATGCGCGAACGGCTCGATGGCCGCGCGCAGCTCGAGCAGACCGTGCGCGCGCTGACCCACGAGCTGAAGAGCCCGATGACCGCGATCGCCGGCGCCGCCGAGCTGCTGCACGACGAGCTGCCGAGCGCCGACCGGCAGCGCTTCGCACGCGAGATCCGCGACCAGGTCGGGCGCCAGCGCACGCTGGTCGAGCGGCTGCTGGAGCTGGCCAAGCTCGAGCATCGCGGCTCGCTGGACCACGCCGCTGCGCTCGCCTTTGCCGCATGCGCCGATGCCGCGGTCGGCGAGGCCGCTCCGCGGGCACGCCAGCGCGCGATCACGCTGCGCTGGATAGAACGCGACGACGTGCCGGTGCTCGGCGAGGCCGAGCTGCTGCAGCTCGCGATCGCGAACCTGCTCGAGAACGCGATCGACTTCGCGCCGCCTGCGAGCGTGATCGAGCTCAGCCTGCGGCGACCCGATCCGCAGCACGTGCTGCTCACGGTGCGTGACCACGGGCCCGGCATTGCGGACTATGCGCTGCCGCGCCTCGGGCAGCGCTTCTTCTCGACCCCGCGCCCGGCCGAGCCTGGCGAGCTGCCACGCAAAGGCTCCGGCCTCGGCCTCGCGATCGTCCGCGAAGTCGTCGCGCTGCACCGCGGCGAGCTGCGCTTCGTGAACGCCGAGCCGGGCTTGCGGGTCGAGATCGTGCTGCCGCGGCACGGCTGATCCGGCGCGCGGCGCCGACTTCACGCAGGCTTCACACACTTCATCCGCGCCTCACCGGGCCTGCGCAGACTCGCGGCCTTCCACCACCACCACGAGTCGTCGCCGATGAAATTTCCGCTGCTGAGCAAGTCGATCGCACTGGGTGCCGTGATCGCGGTGCTGCTGGTGTCGCTGAACGCCGTGCATGGGTTGGTCGGCGAGCGCCAGGCGCGCCAGTCCGAGGCCGAACAAAGCGTGGCCGACGGCCTGGCCGGGCAGCAGTCGGTGCTCGGCCCGGTGCTGCAGCTGCGCTGCGAGGAGCTGTGGACGCATACCGACGGCATCGGCAAGGACAGCAAGACCGTGACCGAGCGCCGCGAGCTCGTCGTCAACGGCTGGCCGCGCGAGCTGGTCGTCGATGCCGGCACCGCGATCGAGCCGCGCTACCGCGGCCTGTTCAAGCTGAACAGCTATGCCGCGAAGGCGACGATGGTCGCCGACTGGGCGCCGCTCGCGCCGCCGCAGCCGGCCGCCGAGCATCCCGGTGCGACCATCGCCTGCCAGGCGCCGACGCTGGCCGTTGCGCTCAGCGACGCGCGCGGCATACGCGCGGCCGTCATCCGCGCCGGCGGGCAGGCGTTCCCGGTGCTGCCGGGCAGCCGCTTGCCGTCCGCGCCGCGCGGGCTGCATGCCCAGCTCGCACCCGAGCTGATCGGCGCGCCGCTGCGCGCCGAGATCGCGCTCGAACTGGCCGGCACGAAGAGCCTCGCGTGGGCACCGGTCGGCGAGCAGACCACGGTACAGCTCAAGTCGAACTGGCCGCATCCGTCGTTCGCCGGACGCTTCCTGCCGACCGATCGCGACATCACGCCGCAGGGGTTCAGCGCACGCTGGCAGGTCAGCGCGCTCGCGACCACCGTGCAGCAGGCGGTCAATCAAGGGGTGGCGCTGTGCGAGGCTCGCGACGGCGGCTACGCCACTTTGGCACATGTCGAGGCCGCCAAATCGGGCTGCGTCGAGACCTTCAGCGTCGCCTTCATCGACCCGGTCAACGGCTACGTGCTGAACGACCGCGCGGTGAAGTATGGCCTGCTGTTCGTCGTGCTGACCTTCGTCGGCGTCGGCCTGGCCGAGCTGACGAAGCGCCTGCGCGTGCACCCGATCCAGTACCTGCTGGTGGGTTTTGCGCTGACCGTGTTCTTCCTGCTGCTGCTGAGCCTGAGCGAGCAGGTGAGCTTCGCGCTCGCATACCTGTGCGCGAGCGCGGCCTGCACCGGACTGCTGGCGTTCTACGGCTCTTATGTGCTGCGCGGCCTCAAGCCCGGCCTCGTGCTGGGCGCCGGCATCGGCCTGCTGTACGGCGCGCTGTATGCGCTGCTGCAGATGGAGCAGACCGCGCTGCTGCTGGGATCGGTGCTGCTGTTCGTCGTGCTCGCCGCGGTGATGATCGCGACGCGCCGCATCGACTGGTACGCGATGGCCGCACAACTGCGCGAGGATGTGGGCCCGCGCAACGCGGCCGCGCGCACCACGCCCCGCGCGAGCGCTTGAACGGCGTGACGCGGCGCCGCGACGTCAATGCTGCGGCGCCGGCGCGCGCCGCTCGACGAGCAGCCACGCACCGAGCGCGCTCAACACCGCGAGCAGCGCGCTCAAGCCCATCACCCAGCGAAAGCCTGCAACCGCCGCCTGCGCCAGCGCGTCCACCACATGCCGCGCTTCATCGGGCGCCAGCCCGGGCGGCGGCGCGGCGGCGGCGAGCCTGTCGACCTGCGAGCGCATGTAGGTCTGCGTCTGCGCCGAGACGCCGGCATCGCGCAGCTGGTCGAGCAGCACCGGCTCGAACACGGTCACGCTGACGACGCCGAACACCGCGATCGCGAGCAGTGCGGCGGCACGCGAGACCGCGTTGTTGACGCCGGAAGCGATGCCGGCCGCATCGGTGTCGACCGCGCTCATCACGGTGGTCGTCAGCGGCGCGACCGTCACGGTCATCCCGAAGCCGAGCACGATGACCGCCGGGAAGAACGTCGTCCAGTAGTCGTGCATGCCACCGGCGCGGCCGGGCCACGCGAACATCGCGAAGCCGACGCCGGCGATCAGCGGGCCGATCACCAGCGGCCCGCGCGCGCCGAAGCGGTCGACCAGGTGCCCGGCCCATCCCGACAGCGCGAACATGATCGCGATGAACGGCAGGAACGCGGCGCCGGCCGCGGTCGCGCTGTAGCCGTGTACCTGGATCAGGTTCAGCGGAAAGAAATACAGCCCGCCGCCCAGCGCCGCATACAGCCACAAGGTCAGCAGGTTCGCGCCGCTGAAGTTGCGGCTGCGGAACAGCCGCAGCGGCAACATCGGCTGCTGCGAACGGGACTCGGCGACGATGAACGCGATGCTCGCCGCAACGCCCAGCGCCAGCGAGACCTGCACCGGCACGGCGCCCCAGCCTTGGGTCGGCGCCTCGATGAACGCGTAGACGATGCCGCCCAGCGCCACGGTCGCGAGCACTGCGCCGGCGATGTCCAGCGACGCCTGGCTCGCGCGCTGGCTGCGGCTTTCGGGCAGGCGCCGCCACGCGATCGCGAGCACGGCCAGCGCGAACGGCAGGTTGATCAGGAAGGCCCAGCTCCACGCATAGTGGTCGACCAGGTAGCCGCCGAGCACCGGCCCCAGCGCCGCGGTCACGCCGGACGCGCCGGACCAGGTGCCGATCGCCTTGCCGCGCTCGTTCTGCGGGAACGCCGCGCTGATCATCGACAGGCTGCCCGGCACCAGCAGCGCGGCGCCCACGCCCTGCACCGCGCGCGCGGCGATCAAGGCCTGCACGCCGGGCGACAGCGCGCACGCGAGCGACGCGAGCCCGAACAGCGCGACGCCGATCGCGAACACGCGGCGCCGACCGTAGCGGTCGCCCAGCGCGCCGCCGACCAGCAGCAGCGATGCGAGGAACAACGCGTACGACTCGACCACCCACTGCGCCTGGAACGCGTT
>DATCSE010000089.1:0-12091 GCA_036568605.1 Burkholderiaceae bacterium
TGCGCAGCCGGCTCTACGAGCACGAGATGCGCAAGCGCATGGCCGAGCAGCAGAAGCTCGAGGACAGCAAGACCGACGTCGGCTGGGGCCATCAGATCCGCTCGTACGTGCTGGACCAGAGCCGCATCAAGGACCTGCGCACCAACGTCGAGATCAGCAACACCCAGAAGGTGCTGGACGGCGATCTGGACACGTTCATCGAAGCCAGCCTGAAACAGGGCGTGTAAGCAACGGCGCGTATACTGCCGTGTCACAGATTGACGATCGTGTCACAACATGAAGACGATCAGCGTTCGCGAGTTGCGCAGCGAGATCCCGCGCCTGCGCGAGACCCTGGAGAAGGAGCACGAACTCGTGCTGGTCTCGAACGGCGAGCCGGTCGCGCGCATCCTCCCCGCACCGCGAAAGCGTCACGTCGCCTCGCTCGCTTCGCACCGGGCAAAGATGGGCGTCGTCGCGGTGCCGTCGGAGGTGCTGCTGCGCGAGGAACGGGATCGGCGCTGAGAGCCTGCCGCCCGTCCATGCCCGTTTATGTCGACACCAGTGCGTTGGTCAAGCGCTACGTGCACGAGGCGCAGTCGCTCGCGTTCGATGCGTTCGTGTCGAGCAGCGACGACGCCTTTGTCGTCAGCCCGCTGACGCTGACCGAGCTCGAGTCCGTCCTGCAGCGCCGCCTGCGCCAGGGCGACTTCGACAAGCGCTACCTGCAGCGCACGCGCCTGCTGATCGGCAACGACCTGGTAGGCGCGCTGTGGCAGGTGCGCCCGTTCGAGCCGCGCGCATTCGACGAGGCATCGCGGCTGGTCCGCGAACTCGGCGTCCCGCTGGCCACGCTGGACGCCCTGCACCTGGCAAGCGCCCATGCCTTCCAATGCGACCAACTGGCCACGAGCGACCGACAGCTCGCTCGCGCCGCCGCCCACAGTGGACTGACGATCCACGATTTTTCGAGTTGAACCACCATGCGTGATGCCACCCCGACCGTGATCCGCCGCGAGGACTACGCCGCACCGGCGTTCTGGATTCGCAGCGTCGACCTGACCTTCGATCTCGACCCGGCGAAGACGCTGGTCATCAACCGCATGCAAGTGGAGCGCAACGAGGCCGTGCCGCCGGCGCCGCTGAAGCTGCACGGCGAAGACCTGAACCTGACGCGCGTGCTGGTCAACGGCGAGTCGGTCTCGTTCCGCCACGAGGACGGCCAGCTCGTGATCGACAGCCTGCAAGGCGTGCCGCCGGGTCCGTTCACGCTGGAGATCCGCAACACCTGCAGCCCGTCGAAGAACACCCAGCTGTCGGGCCTGTACACCTCGGGTAGCGGCTTCTTCACGCAGTGCGAGGCCGAAGGCTTCCGCCGCATCACCTACTTCCTCGACCGGCCCGACGTGATGGCGGTCTACACGGTGACCCTGCGCGCGAGCAAGTCCGCGTACCCGGTGCTGCTCTCGAACGGCAACCTGGTCGAGCAGGGCGAGCTGGAGCCCGGCCCGAACGGCCCGCGCCACTACGCCAAGTGGCACGACCCGTTCCCCAAGCCCAGTTATCTGTTCGCACTGGTCGCGGCCGACCTGGTCGCGCGCGAGCAGCACATCCGCACGCGTGCCGGCAAGGACCACCTGCTGCAGGTCTGGGTGCGCCGCGGCGACCTCGACAAGACCGAGCACGCGATGCAGTCGCTGATCGCCTCGGTCGTGTGGGACGAAGCGCGCTTCAGGCTGCCGCTGGACCTCGAGCGCTTCATGATCGTCGCGGTCGAAGACTTCAACATGGGCGCGATGGAGAACAAGGGCCTGAACATCTTCAACACGAAGTACGTTCTGGCTTCGCCGGCGACCGCGACCGACGACAACTATGCCGACATCGAGTCGGTGGTCGGCCACGAGTACTTCCACAACTGGACCGGCAACCGCATCACCTGCCGCGACTGGTTCCAGCTGAGCCTGAAGGAAGGCCTGACGGTCTTCCGCGACCAGGAATTCAGCATGGACATGTCGGGCAGCCCGGCTCCGACCGACGGTGCCTCGCCGGTCATCGGCGCGCGCGCGGTCAAGCGCATCGAGGACGTGCGCCGGCTGCGCGAGATGCAGTTCCCCGAGGACGCCGGCCCCATGGCGCACCCGGTGCGGCCCGACAGCTACGTCGAGATCAACAACTTCTACACCGCGACCGTCTACGAGAAAGGCGCCGAAGTCGTGCGCATGATGAACACGCTGGTCGGGCGCGAGGGCTTCGCGCGCGGCATGAGCCTGTACTTCGAGCGCCACGACGGCCAGGCCGTGACCTGCGACGACTTCGCGCAGGCGATCGCCGATGCCAACCCCGACAGCCCGCTCGCCCGCACGCTGCCGCAGTTCAAGCGCTGGTACGCGCAGGCCGGTACGCCGAAGTTGACCGCGCGCGGCCGCTACGACGCCCCCACGCGCACCTACACGCTGGGCCTGGAGCAGGCGCCGGGCCGGGCCGAGTTGCCGGCGCAGCAGCCGTTCGTGATCCCGTTGGCGATGGGGCTGGTCGCGCGCGACGGCCGCGCGCTGCCGCTGCAGCTCGAGGACGAGCCGCCGACCGGCGCGACGCAGCGCGTGCTCGTCGTCGACGAGGCGCGCAGCTTCTACACCTTCGTCAATGTCGACAGCGAGCCTGTGCCGTCGCTGCTGCGCGGCTTCTCGGCGCCGGTGCAACTGGTGGACGGGCTCGTCGACGCCGACCTGCTGGTGCTGCTGCAGCACGACCCCGACCCGTTCAACCGCTGGGAGGCCGGTCAGCGCCTCGCGATGAACCGGTTGCTGGCCGTCGTGCGCGACGGCGCGCCCGACACGCTGGACGCACCGTTCCTCGAGGCGATGCGCGCGGTGCTGCGCCATCCCGATCTCGACCCGGCGTTCAAGGACCTGGTGCTGACGCCGCCCAGCGAGGCCTACATCGCCGAGCAGCTGTCGCCGGTCGACCCTCAGCGCATCCACGCGGCGCGGCGCTCGATGGTGGCGCAGCTCGCACGCGAGCTGCGCGCCGATTGGGAGTGGGCGTTCGAGACGCATCAGGTGACGGGTGCCTACACGCCCGACCCGGCCTCGGCCGGCCGGCGCGCGTTGGCGAACCGCGCGCTCGCGATGCTGTGCCACGACGCGGTCGCGCGCGGCGAGAGCGTCTGGCCCGGCCGTGCGTTCCAGCGCTTCAAGGACGCCGGCAACATGACCGACCGTCTGGGCGCGCTGTCCGCGCTGGTCAACGCGAACGCCGAGCTCGCCGACGTCGCACTGACGCGCTTCCACGAAATATTCCGCCACGAGGCGCTGGTCATCGACAACTGGTTCGCGCTGCAGGCCCGGGCCCCCGAGACCGACGGCCGGGTGTTCGAACGCGCGAAGCGCCTGCTTGCCCACCCCGACTTCTCGTTGCGCAACCCGAATCGCGCGCGCAGCCTGCTGCAGGCGCTGTGCGCCGGCAACCCGTCGGCGTTCCACCGGGCCGACGGCGCCGGCTATGCGTTCTGGGCCGACCGCGTGCTCGAGCTCGATGCGATCAACCCGCAGCTCGCGTCGCGCATGGCGCGCATCGCCGATCGCTGGGCCCAGCTCGCCGAGCCGTACCGCGGCGCGGCGCGCGCGGCGGTCGCGCGGGTCGCGGCGAAGACCGATCTGTCGAACGACGTCCGCGAGATCGTCACCCACGCGCTCGAATCCTGACCCCCGGAGATCCACCCCAATGGCAACGACGACGAAGAAGAAAAAGGTCAATGCGTTCTATGCCCAGTCGGGCGGCGTGACGGCGGTGATCAACGCCTCTGCCGCCGGCGTGATCGAGACGGCCCGCGCCCACAAGGACCGCATCGGCAAGGTCTACGCCGGCCGCAACGGCATCATCGGCGCGCTGACCGAAGACCTGATCGACACCGGCAAGGAATCGGCCGCCGCGATCGCCGCATTGCGCGCCACGCCGTCGGGCGCATTCGGCTCGTGCCGCTACAAGCTCAAGTCGCTGGAGACGCACCGGCGCGAGTACGAGCGCCTGATCGAGGTCTTCAAGGCGCACGACATCGGCTACTTCTTCTACAACGGCGGCGGCGACTCGGCCGACACCTGCTTCAAGGTCAGCCAGCTCAGCGAGGCCATGGGCTACCCGCTGCAGGCGATCCACGTGCCCAAGACCATCGACAACGACCTGCCGATCACCGACTGCTGCCCGGGCTTCGGCTCGGTCGCGAAGTACGTCGCGGTGTCGACGCTGGAGGCGTCGTTCGACGTGCGCTCGATGGCGAAGACCTCGACGAAAGTGTTCGTCGTCGAGGTGATGGGCCGGCATGCCGGCTGGATCGCCGCGGCCGGCGGGCTGGTCGAGGACCACGGCATCCCGGTCGTGATCCTGTTCCCCGAAATCGAATTCGACGAGAAGAAGTTCCTCGCGCGCGTCGACACCCTCGTGAAGAAGCACGGCTACTGCACCGTCGTCGTCTCGGAAGGGTGCCACCATCCGGACGGCACCTTCCTCGCCGAGCAGGGCGCACGCGATGCGTTCGGCCATGCGCAGCTGGGCGGCGCGGCGCCGGTCGTCGCGAACATGGTCAAGCAGGGCCTGGGCTACAAGTTCCACTGGGCGGTGGCCGACTATCTGCAGCGCGCGGCGCGCCACATCGCCTCGGCCACCGACGTGAAGCAGGCCTACGAGCTGGGGCGCAAGGCGGTCGAGCTCGCACTGGCCGGCCGCAACGCGGTGATGCCGACGATCGAGCGCACCGCCGATGCGCCGTACCGCTACAAGATCGGCGTCGCCGACCTCGCGAAGGTCGCCAACGTCGAGAAATTCATGCCGCGCGACTTCATCACGAAGGACGGCTTCGGCATCACCGACAAGTGCCGCCGCTACCTGACCCCGCTGATCCAGGGCGAGGACGCGCCGAAGTACAAGGGCGGGCTGCCGGTCTACGTGACGCTGAAGAACACGCCGGTCGAGAAGAAGCTGCCGGCGTTCGAGCTGAAGACCTGAGGCAGCGCCGCGGGCCGTGGACCGGTATCAGCCATCGATGCGCTGATACCGGTAGATCGGCTTGCGATCCGGCTTGACCTTCGGAGCCACCTTGATCGGCGACAGCACGGTCGGCGCCGCGCCGCCGATCACGAAGGGGATGGTCTGCCCGTTGATCGTGACGAGTCCGCCGACCGGCGACGGCGGAATGCCGGGCGACAGGAACGTCTGCTCGTAGGACTGGCCGGGGATGCGCGTGCCGGTCTGGAAGTCGATCTGATACGACCTCGCGGTGCCGAGGTTGGTGCAGGCCGTGGCACTGGCGTCGGCCTTGGCCTGGTAGGTGCTGAAGTAGGTCACGCCGCCGACCGTCAACGGCGTCGTGACGACCTGTTCGTAGGGCGCCGCGGTCGTCGACAGGTTCAGGTACCAGCCTTTGTACGGAGCCAGGGCGGTCGGATCGAGGCTCGTCACACCGGTCACGTTGTACAGGTCGCTGGGCGTGCTGCCGTAGCCGATGGCGGCGACGATGCCCGAGGTCACGGTCACATCGTCGCGGATGCCGTAGAAACGGTTGACCACCTGCGCCGCGTTCGACGTCGAGGTGGGCTTCTCGCGGTCACCCGAGCCGACCAGCACGGTCACCTGCGTGCCCAGCACCACGGCGCTGGGGGCGTACATGAACTTGCGGCGCTCCGACAGGCTCGCGCCCCACTGCCCGACGGTCGCGACCTTCTGCACCGGCCAGGCGCTCACGGTGGCGTATCCGTTGAAGTTGTTCGCGGGGTCGCTGGTGTTGATGCGCCAGATGTTGCCGCGCGTGTCCACCGCGTAGAGCACGTCGGTGTAGCCGTCGCCGTCGATGTCCACCGCCGTGATGTCGGCGGCGAAGCGGCCCGCGGTGATGCCTGGGTCGATGAAGCGGTAGTCGGTCCCGAGCGTGGAACCCGATTGCCCGTTCAGCACCACGATGCCGCGGCCCTTGGTGACGTTCGCGCAGGCGGCGTTGGGATCGTCGCTGTCCTCGCAGGCGTCGTAGCCTGCGCCGAAGACCACCAGCGGCGTGGTTCGCCCCTTGATGCGGATCGCGACCGGCGTCGACCAGCTCTGCCCCATGTTCGGGTTCTGCCCGGGGCCGTACTTCCACAGCAGCGCCGGCTGCGCGGCGCCGGGCTTGCTGGTCACGTCGAAGGCGTAGACCGCGTTCCCGCCGCGGCGCATCGTCGGGTATATCCAGACCTTGGCGACCGAGTTGGCCGAGCGCTCCTGGTAGCCGCCGATCGAGCCGTCGAAGAAGTAGGTCTTGGGCGCGGGCGTGGGCACCAGCGCTGCCGGCGTGGTCGGGTATGAGATGACCGGGCTGTCGGTGCGCACGCGGTTCAGCGCGGCCCAGTGCTCCGGCGCCACGAACGCCCACAGCTCGTTGCCGGCCGTGCTGCCGCTCTGGTTGCCGTTCACCGCGTGCAGCATGCCGTCCCCGGCGCCATAGAAGACCACCACGTCGTTGCCGCTGGCCGCGTTGCCGTAGTTGATGGCCAGCGGCCGCGAGTGGACGACCTCGCCGTGCACCGACGGGCGGGTCGCGGCCGCGCCCAGGCCATAGTCCGTGTAGCTGATGGTCCCCGACGGATTCACCGTGCCGTCGCCCGTGTTCTGCCCGCGCACCCAGTTGACCAGCGTGGTGCTGTCGGTGCTGTCCAGGCCGGCGATGCTCGGCACGTTGCTCGTGTTGAACGCGACCAGGCCGGTGCTGCAGCTCGTGTCCTGGCAGGTGCGAATGTTGCGGGCGGCATGGCCCGTGACGCGCAGCCGCTGCGCCGCGCCGCCTCGCTCGACGATGGGCCCGTCGGGCGAATCCGAGTACGGCGAGGTCGTCGAGGTCGCGCAGCCCGAGGCCTGCGCGCCGCTGATCGATTGCCAGTAGGTGCCGCTGTCGGTCGTCCAGTAGCTGCGCGCGCAGTTCTGGATGAAGCCGGTGTTGACCGAGTCGATCGCCACCGCGCCGGTCGCGTCGGCCAGGTGCAGCACGTCCCCGCTCAGCGCGAACTGGTACTGCTTCAGGTTGCCGGACCAGCGCTGGTAGCCGTTCGGGTCCGGCCGGAAGACGCCCATGAAGACCTGGTTCAGGAAGGTGCCCTGCGCGTTGACGCTGACCGGCAGCGACGCCGATGCGAACACGCTGTTGATGGCCGCGATCTGCGTCAGCGCATTGGTGAAGGCCGCGACCAATCCGTACAGGTCGCCGCCGACGGCGTAGTAGCCGCCCGGGCCGTTGGTGTCGGCCATGGACTTCAGCAGCGCGCTTTGCTTGGCATCCGCGGACTTGTTGTAGACGTCGATCGTGAACATGCGGATGTTCTGCTGCCCCGGGGCGCTGCTGACATCGGTCGTGTACAGGAAGCGGGCCCACTCGTCGGCGAAGCGCACGTTGGCCTTGTCGCTGTTCGCCAGCGGAACCGGATAGATCTGCGCGCCGGGGTTGTAGCCGAGGCGGCTCATCAGCAGGTTGGTCGGGTTGGGCGTCGCGTTGGTGCTGGTGCCGTACTCCTGATTGGGCCAGGTGTTGCCGATGACGATGATGTAGTTGTTGCCGCACGAACCGGCAGCGCCGATCGGGCTCGCGTAGGTGGTGCGAGAACCGTCCGCAAAGGCCAGCGGGTCCTCCAGGCCGATGGACTTGCCGTAGCGCACAGGACCGAAGTGCGTCGCATCGGACGGCGTTCCGGCGGTGCCGGCGCCCGCGCCGGCCGGGGTGGTGTAGCCGCCGAAGTACTTGAAGGCCTCGTACAGCGGCGCCCCGTACTCGGCAGACGACGGGCCCTTGAAGTCCGGCGTCGTGATCTTGCTGTCGATGTTGTCCAGGTCGGCCAGGAATGTCGCGCAGCGCGCCGCATCCATCGTTGCGACACGCTGCCGGATGTAGCCGGCCATCACGCTGTTGCCGTCGGCCGTGCCGTTCGGGTTGAACAGCATCGTGCCGGCGTTCAGGCTCAGCTTGGGGTTGCTGTTGCACACCAGGTTGCTCAGCACGAACTTCAGCGTCCGCAGCTCGACCTGGCCCTGCACCAGCGACGTATCGGCTCCGAAGATCTGGCCGACATAGCTCGTGCACAGCGCCTGCTTCGCCGCGTCGCCCGCGTAGGCGGACGTGCAGGTGGCCTGCACATCCGCCTTCTTCCAGGCCTGCGAGTTGGAGGACCAGTTGGAGCTGTTGTCGAGGAAGAACAGGACGTTGGGCGCCGACGCGGCACCGCCGGTGCCCGAGTAGAGGTCGATGTCCTCGGCCTCGGACGCCACGGGCACGAGCAGCAGCGCGACGACGACGGCACAAGCCCGGGCGAGGCACGACGCCATCCGTGGCATTGCAGCGGCACGCATCGCTCCCTTCATCGTCGCGGCACCCTTCAGTTGCATGCGTTGACCAGCGTGGTGAGGTCCGTGCGGACCTCGACGCCCTGCACGACCTTGGCCGCCGCACCCAGGAGCTGAGCGTCGGCCGCATAGGCTTCGAACTCGTACAGGACCGTCCCGCAGTTCGAGTCGCCGCTCGCCGAGCCGACAGCCGAGGGATCGACGATGGTCAGGCCGGTGCTGCTCGAGCCGCCGAAGCACGAGGCGTCGCTGGTCGGGACATAGTTCAAGCCGCCGGAGCGCTTCACGAGCTCGCTGTTCTTGATCACGCGGGCCCGCTTGCACGTCATGTTCTTCAGCGTGACGCCGACCGATACCTCGGCGCTGTCGGCCGCGTTCTCCAGGCCGAGATTGACCAGCGCGACGCGGCCTGTTGCCCCTTTCAGGTCGCCCCAGGTCGTGGCGGGTTCGTTCAGCACCATGTCGAGCGCGTAATTCGCCGCCGCCGTGGCTTCGGTGCGCACCTGGTCGTTGTTGGCGACCAGCGTGTGCCGGGACGACAGGCGTATCACGGCCGTCACCATCAAGGTGAGCAACAGCAGCAGCACCATGCCGACGACCAGCACGACACCGGACTGCGTGGCGTGCGTGCGAGCGAGAGGCGGATGACTCATCTCAGGACTCCCTGCGCGACTTCGGGGTCATGAACGGGATGTAGGTGCTGTACACGCGCCGCTTGAAGTTGGCGGCCGCGGCGGGAATCGTCAGAGTCGTGTCGCTCATCTGCAGCGTCAGCGCGTTGCCGGCGTTGGCGCTGGCCTCCGACGACCTCGCGAGCAGCCAGACGCGCACGCCGATGACCTGCGACCAGTCGGCGGGCGTCGGCGTGAAGCTGTCGGGCGTGCCGTCGTCGTTCGAGTCGACCGCATACTCGATCTGCATCTGCTCGATGTTCTCGACCAGCGCGACCGGCGTGCCCACGCCGCTCGGCGAGATCGTGACGTAGCTCAGCACATCGGACGGCGTGATGAAGTAGATGCGGCGGATCAGCCGCCGCTTCGTCGCCAGCGTGCCGTCGCAAGCTTTGGTCTGCAGCGTGAACGACGGATCGCGGCCCTTGGCCACGACGAACGGCTTCACGCTGTATTCGCTGCCGCACTCCGACACCTGCAGGTAGACGTTCGCGGAGCTTTCGCCGCAACCCACACCGCTTTCCGCGATCGTGCAGGTGCTCGCGCGCTGGATGAAGATCGCATCGGTGCCGGGCTTGCGGTTCAGGCACGCGGGATCGGCCTGCGCGTTGTTGAACCCCATCGCGGGAATCGCCAGCGAGCCGGCCCACGCGGCGAAGTCGACGGCGCATGGATCCAGCGTGGTTCCCGTCGGGACGGCCAGCGTCCCGTAGAAGCCCGCCTGCGACAGCTGGCGGCTCAATGTCTCCAGCCCGTAACGACCGTTCTCGATCACATCCGCGCTCAGTTCGATCTGGCGCCGCGCGTTGCTGCTGCTGACGAACAGGGCGCTCGTCGTCGCCATGATCAGCAGGCCGATCGTGATCGCGATCATCAGCTCGATCAGCGTGAAGCCCGAGGCGACCCGCCGGTGCGGCAGCGTTGTTGCGCGATCGGTGCGGCGGTCCATGGTGTGTGCTCAGCTGCTCTTGTGCAGGTCGGGCACGAGAACCCGCACCGAGACGCCGCGCCGCAGCCCGGCGCCGAAGTCCACGTCCGACGCGCATTGGCCCGCCGCGGAATCGGGCAGCGGATCCGCACGCTTCGTGATGCCCTGCCAGACGATCACGACATACAGGTCGGCCAGCGCGTTGAGCTGAGGCGGCGTCACCTGGATCACGCAGCCGCGCGCGCCCGCCATCGCGCCCACCGCGTTGGCGCCCTCCTTCGCCGCGGCACCCTGCAGGTCCACGCCCCAGGCACAGATCTGCGCCTTCGCTTCGGACAGCGGATCGCCGGCGACGGGAGCCGGGCAGTTGCCCGAGGAGTCCGCAAAGTTCGTCGCACCCGTGCCGTTGCCGAAGTAGACCGATCCGTCCGCGGAGCTGATGCCGGGGTTCAGGTACCCCGCGAGCACCCCGCGCGAGGACTGCAGACGCGCCTGCATGTCCCTGGCCATCGCCAACGCCTGGCCGCGCTGATAGGACTCGAACTCGTTCGCCGAGGCGAGGGTCTGCATGCCGATCACGCCGAGGATGCCGAACACGAGCACCACGATCGTCACCAGGACTTCGATCAGCGTGAACCCGCCCGCCGGCCTGAAGGTGGGGTCGTGCCAGGGAAGCGGCGGCCGGGTGCGGCGCTCAGGGCAGGCCATTGCACTTCCCCTGCACCGCCGTGGCGCGCCCCGTGGTCGAGACGACGACGCAGCGGAACACGCCCGTGTCGTCGTCGCCGAGCTGGATCCATCCGCTGCCGGTGGACAGCCGGCCGTAGGCATTGAAGTTGAACTGGACGCTGCCTGCGCTCTGCGTCTGCGAGCGCACGGCCGTGTAGGCTGGCTGCGTCAACAGCGGCACCGCGCCGCCGCCGGGATCCGGAATCTCCCACCCGGCCGAGATATCGGCAAAGACAAAACCCACGTCGGTGTTTCGCTTGAGCGCCTCGGCCCGCGCGACCCACAGCGACTCGGCCAGCGCCGACGCCGCGCCACGCACGCGCTGGGTCGCGATCAACTGCCTGAACGACGGCGCGGCGACGGTCGCGAGGATCGCGACGATCGCAACGACCGCCATCAATTCGATGGCCGTGAAGCCGCGTCGGCGGCGGGCTGTCGCCTGGCGGTCGCGCGTCGACGGGCGGGGCGGCTCGACGATGCGCATGGAGGCAGCAGGCCTCAGCGGCCCCAGTACCCTGCGGCGGCGGCCGGGGTGCGTGCGCCGCTCTGGTTCACCGTCAATGTCTGTTCGCCCGAGACGGCCTGGCTGTTGATCGGCGTCGCGGTGGCCACGAACGTCATCGGCGACGCCGCGTTGTCCACGACGATGGTGAACGTGTAGGCGTTGGCGATTTCTTGCGGCGTGGCGAAACCCAGTGCGGTCAAAGAGCTCGAGTAGGCGCGGCGATCGAGCAGATACGCCTGCTGCTTGGTGGCCACGTCCATCAACGCGGACTGCGCCGTCGCGCGCTTGGATTTGCGGACGTAGCTCGTGTACGACGGATAGGCGATCGCGCCGAGAATGCCCAGGATCGCCACGGTGATCATCAGCTCGATCAGCGTGAAGCCGCGTGGTCGGCCACGCCGCCGGCTCGACGGTTGCATCCATGCGCCAGGCGCGATACCTGGCTTCGGCGGCTGTTCTGGACAACTGCTCATTTCACAATGGCCTTGGATTCCAAGGGTTCATCGATCTGTCCAGGGCTCCCTGTGTCGCCCAGCGCCGAGTCTGCACCGATCATCCGCGAGACGCGCAGAAGTCACGATGCGGAGCAGGTCTTCACTCCGCGTTCGATGCCAAAAGTGCTAGTGCCGCGCCCCGCCAGGCGGCCCTGCGGGGCGATGCTAGAATGCACGGCTTTCGGCGCCGGTGTAGCTCAGTTGGTAGAGCAGCGCATTCGTAATGCGAAGGTCGGGAGTTCGACTCTCTTCACCGGCACCAAAAATCTCCTGCTAAATCAATGGTTTAGCAGAACCAAAACGGCTCCTGATGGAGCCGTTTTTCATCGTGATGCGATTTTTGATGCCATAGCTTCAAAGCCAGAGCGCTCGAAGTTCTTCGCCCGAGAGCACGCCGAACTTCGACTCCCAGAGCTTTTGGTGCTTGTGGAAC